>USKE01000271.1 GCA_900555165.1 uncultured Porphyromonadaceae bacterium
AGGCCGTGCAGAGGCACGGTGAGCCAGTCGGGCCACCCGGGGGCGATGCGGTCGGCGTACACCCCCATGAAAACCGGTTTCTGCACCATGAACAGTGCCGTCAGCACCACAAAAACCAGTATGAATTTCACTATCGCTTTCTTCACGGAAACAAGAGGCTATATTAAAGGCTGTAATAAATAGAAACGCGCAAAGTTAGCCAATTACCGCGAAAATCGCTAACTTTGCCCCAGCTAACACAATTTATAAACCCAATGCCGGCCCGTGGAGGGCGCCTGTCGGGTTATCGGCCGAGCTCGGCCGATAACTGAAACAACAGGCAACCGAGGCGGTGCCCGGCGAATAATATGACCAATGATAACACAAGAGCAACTCAAGGAAACATTGGAGCGCAAGCTGGCGCTGAGGAGGTACCTTTGACGTCGACAGCAAGAAAATCCAGATAGAAGAGGAGGAACTGCGCACCCATGTGCCCGGGTTCTGGGACAACCCCAAGGAGGCCCAGGTACAGATGAAGAAAATCAAAGACCTGCAGGCCTGGGTGAACGGCTACCATGAGGTAGAGCAGGCTGTCGACGAACTGGCCACCGCCTTTGATTTCGTGAAAGAGGAGCTGGTGACCGAAGATGAGGTCGACAAGCTCTATGCCGACGCCGTCAGCCTTATCGAGGCGCTTGAGCTGCGCAACATGCTGCGCCGCGAGGAGGATCACATGGGCGTGGTGCTGAAAATCAACTCGGGCGCCGGCGGCACCGAGAGCCAGGACTGGGCCTCGATGCTGATGCGCATGTATCTGCGCTACTGCGAGCGTCACGGCTACAAGACATCTATCGCCAACCTGCTCGAAGGTGACGAGGCCGGCATTAAGTCGTGCACCATCAACGTCGAAGGTGACTTCGCCTACGGCTACCTCAAGAGCGAGAACGGCGTGCACCGTCTGGTGCGCGTGAGCCCCTACAACGCACAGGGCAAGCGCATGACCTCGTTCGCATCGGTGTTCGTGACCCCGCTTGTCGACGACTCGATCGAGGTGAAGATCGAGCCGGCGCTGATGTCGTGGGACACCTTCCGTTCGGGCGGCGCAGGCGGCCAGAACGTGAACAAGGTGGAATCGGGCGTGCGCCTGCGCTACCAGTACACCGACCCCTACACCGGCGAGAAGGAGGAGATTCTCATCGAGAACACCGAGACCCGCGACCAGCCCAAGAACCGCGAGAACGCCCTGCGTCACCTTCGCTCGATACTCTACGAGAAGGAGATGAACCACCGTCTCGAAGAGCAGGCAAAGGTCGAGGCCGGGAAGATGAAGATCGAATGGGGCTCGCAGATACGCTCGTATGTATTCGACGACCGCCGCGTGAAAGACCACCGCACCAACTACCAGACCTCGGACGTAAACGGGGTCATGGACGGCGACATCGACGCCTTCATCAAGGCCTACCTGATGGAGTTCGCCGAAAAAGAGAACGCCTGACCCCCGGACAGCACTATCCCGGCGCGCCGGCAACAGAACGTCGTCCCGGCTCACCTAACCTCCGCCACAAAGCCTGCCGCGCTTTGTGGCGGAGGCGCTTTTCGCAGGCCCCCTATGACCCCGGCGCGGTGGCGGTTTCCGGAACGACAGCGGATTTATGCACAAAATTGCATAATTCTACATATTTCCTATTGTTTCTTTATGAAAAACACCTAACTTTGCGGAATACGAGCAAAGTGCACGGCAACCCCGCGTACTTTAGGCTACAAAGTCTGACAATTTTCACCATTCACAGTCATTTATGCATTTTTCAACGCGAATCTCCATCATCGGGACACTGCTCGCCGCCACGCTCAGCGTGAGCGCGACCTCCCAGGGCATGCCCCCCAAGGTTCAGAACGGCCACGGATACGGCATCCCGGCGCTGGCACCCCGGCATCTTCAGTCAGGGCCATCAGCAGTCAGCGACATATTCATGCAGAAACGCCTGAACGCCGCCGGAAAAGGTCTGGCCCGCGAGACTTCGGTGGCCCTGCCGCGGCAGAGCGCCCCGCAGTTCAAGGCACAGGGCACGATGCCCGACCTCTACGGATGCGTCAGGTTCCAGTCTGACTGGGATCAATTTGACAAGCCGGGGCTTTTCACGGTGCCCACAAGCACATCGATGACATTCGAGCGCATGCTCCCCGACGAGATCAACGCCACATTCGGCGGCGTGGCGATCGGCGACCTGTATTACACCTGCCACAAGACTTCGTTCATGGGATACACATTCGTGTACTACGACGGTTACAGCCTCACCACCGGGCAGCCGATGTTCTCCACCTCGGCCAGCTACCCCTCGGTGACGCTGACATACGACCCTGTGAGCGAGCACGTCTACGGCATCGTGGAAGTCAGCGGAGCCCTGCAGCTTGCCACCATTGACTTCCGGCCCGATCCGGCACAGCTCGAAGACAAGACCCAGATAACCCTGCTGGGCAATCTCCCGGGCCGGTGGACCACCATAGCATGCTCGCCGGCAGGCCAGCTTTACGGCATACGCGAATATTTTGAATTCAACGGCGTAGAAGACATATGCGTCAAATCCGAGCTGTACAGAATCAGCAAGGAAAACGCCTCGGTCACCCTTGTCGGCGATACCGGCATGAAACCCCAGTACCGCACCGACGCCACCATCGACCCGCGCACAGGGCGCATGTTCTGGGCGCTGAGCCAGCATGACGACAAGAGCTACCTCACCGAAGTGGACCTCGCCACAGGGCAGGCCAGCTATATCTGCCAGTTCCCCAACGACCAGGTGGTAGTGGGACTGCAGACAGCAGCCCCCGCCGCTCTCGACAAGGCTCCGGCCGCGGTCACCGACCTGGCGGCGCATTTTTCTGACGGCACACTCACAGGCTCGCTCACCTTCACCGCTCCCGGCACCCTCTACGACGGCACCCCGGCCACCGGCACCCTCACCGCGATAGTGATGTCGCAGGGCACCGAGCTGGCCAGACAGCGCGTGACCTGCGGCGCC
>USKE01000272.1 GCA_900555165.1 uncultured Porphyromonadaceae bacterium
AGCCGATGGTGTCGTACGGGGCAACGAACCGCGCGCCGGTCTTCACCAGTCTGTCGTGCAGCTCACCCACGCCTGAACAGAACGTCTCCGCCATACTTTCATCGCCGCAGCCGAACAATGCCACGTCGTAATTCCGGAGGTCAAGTTCCTCCAGCCCGGCAACGAAGTCGTACCACGACGGCTCCATCTCACCGTCGCCCCACGTGCCCGTTCCGAGCACAAGCATACGGTAGTCGCCTACTGCCGATGGAGCCGTGGCGGCTACATCGTGAACATCCTCTTCGGCCACATTCAGCACTTTTGCAATCCGGCGTGCCACCTCGCCTGTCGTCCCGGTCGTAGAACCGTAGAATATCCCTATTTTTTTCATATGGATTCTTTGAGTTTCATGAGTTATTTTTTCAATTTAATAACATTGAAAGCCGGCTATTGGTTCGGTGCCTGCGTCCGGCAGGCAAACGGAAATGACCCATTACAAAAAACAGGCGGTGCGCCATGACTCCGAAGTCAGGCACACCGCTCATTTTGGTTGTTGAGTGTGCGTTGCAATATTTATCCTTGCAACAGGTTATGTAGGTACAATTTAAATAAATTATAGTTGTTGTCGGTGTTATTAAACAGATCAGTCGATAGGCTCGTCCGCCTTGTATCCGCCCATTTCGCGGATGGCGTTCTTCAGCATGGTATACTGCTGGAACAGGTGGTTCACGGGCACCTCTCCCTTGGTATAGTCGTGCATCGGGCTCTTGAGGAAGAACGACAGGAAACGCTGGATGCCGTAGCGGCCGTTGCGTGCGGCGAGGTCGCTCAGCAGCACGAGGTCGAGGCAGAGGGGAGCGGCCAGGATAGAGTCGCGGCAGAGGAAGTTGATCTTGATCTGCATCGGGTAGCCCATCCAACCGAAGATGTCGATGTTGTCCCATCCCTCTTTGTTGTCGTTGCGCGGGGGATAGTAGTTGATGCGCACCTTGTGGTAGTAGCCGGCGTGGTCGTTGCCCTCGCCGCCGCAGTTTGCGCCGTAGAGGTCGGGCTGGTCTTCAGCCACGAGGATTGACTCGAGGGTAGAGAGTTTCGACACCTCTTTTGTGCGGAAGTTGGCGGGCTCGTCGAGCACCAGGCCGTCGCGGTTGCCCAGGATGTTGGTCGAGAACCAACCGTTCAGACCCAGGCAACGTGTGCCGATGATGGGGGCGAAACCTGATTTCACCAGGGTCTGGCCTGTCTTGAAGTCCTTGCCGGCGATGGGCATCTTGGTCTTCTCGGCCATCTCCCACATTGCGGGGATGTCGACTGTGGTGTTGGGGGCACCCATGATGAAGGGAGCGCCCTCGGCCAGGGCGGCGTATGCGTAGCACATCGAGGGGGCGATATGCTCTTTGTCGTCGGCTTTCATAGCGGCCTCGAGGTCGGCCAGCTTGTAGTGGCATTTCTCGTCAACCGGAACGTAGACCTCGGTCGATGCTGCCCAGAGCACAACCACGCGGTCAACGCCTTTTTCTTTCTTGAAGTTGCGGATATCCTCGCGGAGCTGCTCTACCATCTCCCAGCGGGTCTTGCCCACCATGATGTTGTCGCCGTCGAGGCGTTTTGCATAGTTGTGGTCGAAAGCGGCCTTCATGGGCACGATCTGCTCGAGCTCGTCCTTTACGGGAGTGATGTCTTTCTCCTTGAGGACCTCGGCATGCATGGCCGACTCGTATGCGTTTGCGGGGTAAACATCCCAGGCACCGAAGACGATGTCGTTGAGATCTGCCAGGGGCACGATCTGGTTGTACTTGAGATATTTCTTGTTCTCACCCTCGCCGACACGGATTTTGTCATACTGGGTCATCGAGCCCACAGGCTTTGCAAGACCTTTGCGGGTCATCAAAACACCGGTCATGAATGTGGTGGTCACCGCACCCAGACCAACGACCATGACGCCGAGTTTGCCATCGGCTTTCTTAATGTCACTCATTGTAATATAAAATGAATAGATTTTTTGTTGTTGAAAATCAGAATCAAACGCCGGGATTCAAGGTTGCGGTAAAGCAAGATTACGAGGCTGAGAGATATGTTCCGGCGAAAAATCGCGTAAAAGTACACACATATTTCGATATGCAAAAATTTTTCGCGAAGAAAAATTGTATCTATTTGTTAATTATGCTTTATACAACGCCAATTCTGCAAATTTTTATTAATTAAGCAGCAAAACCGCCCTATAAGTGTTTCGATTTGTTAATACTGCAATTCTATCGAACGGCACTTTTACGGGCATTTTCGCGAAGATTATACCACACGGCGCACATCACCCGACCGGTAATTTTGCACTGCATGACAACTGCACACAACAATATTTATTATAAGACACACCGATATTATGAAACACACATTGAAAAAGATGCCGCACGCGCATCTGCTCACCGCAATCGGCCTCGTTTTTACCGGATGCGGGCTGCTGATAGCCGGGTTCGTCATTCAGCCGCCGGGCGAGATACACAACTCCGTGCTCGTGGCCTTCGGCGAGACCTCCACATTCGCCGGAGCTCTGTTCGGGATCAACTACCGCTATGCCTACGGCGCCGGAAAAGAGACAGACGCGGCGAAACCAGTCTCCAATTCAGCAAACTGACATCATGAGGACGATAAACGAAATAATCGTGCACTGTTCGGCCACAACTGAGGGACAGAACTTGACGGCCGCCGACATCCGCCGATGGCACACCGCCGGCAACGGCTGGAGCGACATCGGCTATCACTTTGTAGTGAGGCTTGACGGCGCCGTCGAACCGGGGCGCCCCCTCGCACAGACCGGCGCACACTGCCGCGGCCATAACGCCCGGTCGGTGGGAATCTGCTACGTAGGCGGACTGGCTGCCGACGGCCGCACGCCCAAGGATACCCGCACCCCGGCACAGCGCGCCGCCCTGCTCACCCTGCTCAAAGAGCTGAAACAGCAGTTTCCCGG
>USKE01000273.1 GCA_900555165.1 uncultured Porphyromonadaceae bacterium
CACAATCACACAGTCGCTTATGCCGGCTATGACCTTGTTGCGGGCCAGGAAATTGCCGCGGAACATGCGCGTGCCCGCCTGATACTGGCTTATCAGCGCGCCGCCGTCGGCCATCATCCGTTCGGCAAGTTGGCGGTTCTGCGACGGGTAGAGCGTGTCGAGTCCGTGCGCGAGCACCCCCGCTGTGGGCACCCCGGCCTCTATCGAGGCCCGGTGTGCCATCGAGTCACACCCGATGGCCAGTCCGCTCACTATGAGCAGGCTGTCGAGCCTCTCGGCGAGATCTTTCACGATGCGGTTTATGACCTCTGATGCATAGACCGTGGCCGACCTCGTACCCACTATGGCCACGACATGGCGCCGGTTCAGGTCGGTATCGCCGCGCATATACAGCGGTGCTGTCCCGCCGGTCTGTGCCAGACGGCGCGGGTAGCGGCTGTCTGACACATCGATGGTCTGTATGTCGTAGATTTGTGTGCGCATCGGTGCAGGTGAAGGAAAGAGTTTGTCGTTCAGCCGATGACTTCGGCGAA
Source organism: uncultured Porphyromonadaceae bacterium (assembly GCA_900555165.1). Taxonomy (GTDB): domain Bacteria; phylum Bacteroidota; class Bacteroidia; order Bacteroidales; family Muribaculaceae; genus UBA7173. The sequence goes on from USKE01000273.1 coordinate 534, forward strand.
TATTTCGGCCAGGGTCTCGCCGCGTGTCAGGCGTCCGTTTTCAAGCGCCACGACCGAAACCTTGGCTTTTACAACCGGTTTCCCAGCGGCGTTGAAAATATCCTGATGAAACAGGAACCGCGGCCCGCGGCGCTCAAGCCACAGGCAGCTCCTGAACCTCTCGGCCAGATGCAGAGGGGTCAGATAATCTATCTCGATGCGGCTCACGACCGGGTCGATACCCTGTTTCTGCATTCCGGCGAACGATATGCCCGCTTGCTCGCAGAATTCATGGCGCGTGTGCTCAAGATAGTGCAGATAGTTGGCGTTGTTGACTATGCCTTGCGAATCAATCTCATAGTCACGCACTTTCATCTCAAGCTCATATATGTAGCTGTGGCTTTCTTCTGTCATGACGGTTTTTGTCTACACCAAAGTTAGCCCATTTGCCTCGGATTTCAAAACAAAATCGTAAATTTGCATAATACACGTTTCTGCATCACGTTAGAAATACATCAATTACATTATATGAAAAAGTATCTTATGGCCATTGCGGCCGCATCAACGCTTATGACACATGCTCAGACGGCGCCCCAGGCCGGGACGTCAACCCCGGGCGCTGTGTTTGAGAGTGTTTTCGCGACAACTCACAACACCCCGCCATTCTCTAAGATCACCAACGCTGACTATGAGCCGGCTATCGACAACGGCATCAGGAAAGGTCTGGCCGACATCGATGCCATCACTTCTAACCCCGAGGCTTCGACATTCGAGAACACCATCGTGGCGCTCGAACGTGCCGGGCAGGATCTCGACCGCGTGACGAATGTATTCTTCAATCTTCTTGAGGCTGACTCTGACCCCGAGATGATGGAGATTTCCATGCGCGTGACCCCGAAACTTTCTGACTACGGCACCTCGATCATCCTCAACGAGAAACTGTGGGAGCGCGTGAAGGCCGTATATGACAACCGCGACAAGCTCACCCTCACGCCCGAGCAGAAGACCCTGCTGCAGAAGACCTACGACTCGTTCGCCCTTTCGGGCGCCGACCTCAAGGGTGCCGACCGCGAGACATTCCGCCGTCTGTCGTCGGAGCTTTCAGAGCAGACCACCATCTTCGGCCAGAACGTGCTCAAAGAGCTCAATACCTATGAGTTCTGGCTGACGAAAGATGATCTGGCCGGCCTCCCCGAAGGAATTGTCACAGAGGCCGCCGAACTTGCCGCCGAGAAGGGACGCAAAGGTGAGTATCTGTTCACCCTGGCGCAGCCCACCTACATGGCGTTCATGAAATATTCGCAGCGCCCCGACCTGCGCGAAAAACTTTACCGCCTCTACTCGTCGCGCAACACCAAAGGTGAGTTCTCGAACCTGCCGGTGATGCAGAAGATAGCCTCACTGCGTCTGCAGATTGCCAATCTTCTCGGCGCGAAGACCTATGCCGAGCACTCGCTGAAACGCACTATGGCACGCACTCCCGAGAATGTCTACAAGCTCCTTGACCAGCTGCGCGACGCATACCGTCCGGCGCTCGACCGCGAGATGGCCGAGCTGACCGCATACGCATCCGAGGTGGAGGGGAAACCGGTGACCCTCAATCCGTGGGATTACTCGTATTACGCCAACCTGCTCAAGAATGCTCGCTACTCATACGATGAAGAGGCTCTGCGCCCCTATTTCGAGCTTGACAACGTGATTAACGGTGTGTTCGGTCTGGCCACAAAGCTCTACGGCCTCACCTTCACGCCCAACACTACCATCGAGCCTTATCACCCCGATGTGCGCGCGTTTGACGTGAGCGATGCCGACGGCAAGTTCATCGGCGTGATCTATACCGATTTCTTCCCCCGCGAGTCGAAACGTCCCGGCGCCTGGATGACTGAGTTCCGTACCCAGCACCACGATGCCGACGGCAAGGATGTGCGCCCCCAGGTGTCGATTGTGATGAACTTCACCAAGCCCACAGCCGACCGTCCGTCACTGCTCACCCCCTATGAGGTAGAGACATTCCTGCATGAGTTTGGTCACGCCCTGCACGGTCTGTTGTCGCAGTGCGAATATTCGTCGACCGCCGGCACCAACGTTTACCGTGACTTTGTCGAGCTCCCCTCGCAGTTCAACGAGAACTATCTCACCGAGCCTGAATTCCTCAAGACCTTTGCCACACATTATCAGACAGGCGAGCCCATCCCCGCCGAGCTTATCGACAAAATCGTGAAATCATCGCAGTTCGGAGCCGCATACGCATGCATGCGTCAGCTGGCATTCGGCTACAACGACATGGCATGGCACACTATCGAGAGCCCTGTAGAGGATGTTGTCGGTTTTGAGCGCAAGGCATTGGAAAGCGTGTCGATGTTTGACGATGTTGACGGATGCATCTTCTCGCCCCAGTTCAGTCACATATTTTCGGGCGG
>USKE01000274.1 GCA_900555165.1 uncultured Porphyromonadaceae bacterium
CAGCAGAGTTTTTCAAACATTTTCGCTAATATTGCATTTGCCCTTGGACTCTACTGCCGTGTACTTTTTGGCAATAATTCTGTTAAAGGGGCGTTTTTATTGTTGGATATTAGAAAGAAAACCGTAACTTTGCAAACTTGAAATGGAGTCATCTCGCGGTAGCGCGGTTCGGGTGGCTTTAAATGACAGAAATATACGCCGAGAATGAGACAGCTTAAGATTACAAAATCGATTACCAACCGCGAAAGCGCCTCGCTTGACAAATATCTTCAGGAAATCGGCCGTGAAGAGCTGATTACCGTCGAGCAGGAAGTTGAACTGGCACAACGCATCAGAGAAGGTGGCCCCGCCGGGCAGGCCGCTCTCGACAAGCTTACCAAGGCTAACCTGCGTTTCGTGGTCTCGGTGGCAAAACAATATCAGAACCAGGGTCTCAGCCTTCCCGACCTTATCAATGAGGGTAACCTCGGCCTGATCAAGGCGGCTCAGAAGTTTGACGAGACCCGTGGTTTCAAATTTATCTCTTACGCCGTGTGGTGGATCCGTCAGTCGATTCTGCAGGCTCTGGCCGAGCAGTCGCGTATCGTGCGTCTGCCGCTCAACCAGGTGGGTTCGCTCAACAAAATCAGCAAGGCCCTCTCGAAATTCGAGCAGGAGAACGAGCGTCGTCCGTCGTCAGAGGAGCTTGCCGAGGCTCTTGACGTGCCTGTCGAGAAGATTGCCGACACGCTTAAGGTTTCGGGCCGTCATATTTCGGTGGACGCACCGTTTGTAGAGGGTGAGGACAACTCTTTGCTCGATGTGCTCACCAACGATGACTCTCCTATGGCCGATGCGACACTCACCCAGGAGTCGCTCTCGAAAGAGGTTGACCGAGCTCTGCGTCAGCTCCACGAGCGCGAGCGTGAGATTCTGAAGATGTTCTTCGGCATCGGTTGCCAGGAGATGACCCTTGAGGAAATCGGTGCCAAGTTCGACCTGACCCGCGAACGTGTGCGCCAGATCAAGGAGAAGGCCATCCGCCGCCTGAAAGGTCAGAAATCACGCCTGCTCAAGACCTACCTCGGTCAGTGACAGGCAGAAAGCCGATCAACAACGATACCCGTCGCGGGCCGTGCGTGATTCACGCACGGCCCGCGGCTGTTTTGACTGCGATATTTTGCGGCGCTGAAAGGGCTGATGTCATTTTTTTTGAGTAAATTCGCATTGGACATGCGATTTTGAACTTCCGGCGGCTGCCATGCCTTTTCATGACGCCCCGGCATATTGTCAGGCATTGAAATGAACGAATCACGAAAACCCCGCCGTAAGGTCTTTGCCGTGCTGGCCGTGCTGTTGCCGGTTGTCATCCTCGTCATCATAGAGGTGGTGCTGAGGCTATGCGGTTACGGATACGCCCCCTCGCTGTTTGCTGAGGACACCACCCACAGCTACTATTACATGAGTCCTGATGCGTCGCGCCCCTATTTTACCGTCAAAGAGAATGCAACGCAGGGTACACGCGACTTTTTCAGGAAGGAAAAGCAGGATTCCACGCTCCGGATTTTTGTACTGGGCGCGTCGACAAACGTGGGTTTCCCGTACATGCACAACGGGGCGTTCCCGCGTATGCTGGCCTATCGGTTGCAGATGGAGAACCCCGGGCGCGAGGTCGAGGTAGTGAACCTGTCGCTCACGGCCGTGAACTCGGTGACACTGCGCGATTTCGCCCGTCAGCTCGTTGACTACCAACCTGACGCCGTGCTGATATATGCCGGTCACAACGAATATTACGGAGCCATGGGTGTGGCCTCGACCAGCGGCGCGGCCGGTGAATGGCTCAACCGCATGACTGTGGGGCTAAGCCGTTTCAAGCTCGGCCAGTGGGCGGTTGATTTCGCCGCCAGGATAAAGGGTACTGACGAACGGCTTACCGACGGCCACCGGAATCTGATGGAGCGTATGGTCGGTAATGCCTCGATTCCTTTCGGTTCTGATGCCTACCGTCGCGGAATCGACCGCTACCGCGACAATATGCGCGAGGTGTTGCGCACCCTCACCGATGCCGGCATCCCTGTATGCTATGCCACGGTATCGTCGAACCTCAGAAGTCTCAAGCCGTTCAATTCTGCCGAGGCCGAATGGGCCGAGGCGAACCGTATGCTTGCCGCCGGTGACTCAGTGGGGGCAGCCCTGATGTTTGCCGAGGCGCGCGACCGCGACGGGCTGCGTTTCCGCGCTCCGGCTGAGATAAACGCGGCGGTCAGGAAACTGGCCGCGGAATTTCCCAGCGTGGCTCTTGTCGATGTCGACAGTCTGTTCACGGCCCGTTCGCCATACGGTATTCCCGGCGAGGAGCTGTTCCTTGAGCATGTGCACCCCAATCTGCGTGGTCAGGCGCTTATCGCCGACGCTTTTTACAACTCGCTGGCCGGTTGTGGCGTGATACAGCGCAGGTCAGAGGACTTTGAGGGTTATCCGCTCACGGCGATGGACGAACATTACGGCAAGATCCAGAACTGGCTCTTGCGCGAGAACTGGCCTTTCAACGAACCGATTCCCGATGAACCGCCGGGCTATGTGCGGTCGTTCGAGGAGTCGGTGGCCGGCGCGCTCGCCGTGAAACAGATCGGCTGGGCCGACGCCATGCAGATGATGCTTGAACATTATATGCAGTCAGGTGAGCCGTCTCCGGCGCTTAAGGTCGCCGAGGGGATATGGCTCGACAACCCGTATAGCGGGTCCGCGGCTCTGCAGGCGGCACAGGTGGCCGCGTCGGCCGGCGATGTGGCAAAGACCACATTCTATGTGCGCCGGGCCTCGGCTCTGGGTGCGCCCGCATACCTTACCTCCGGACTGACAGACACCGCACGACAGAATCATGATGAAACCGACAAAAGCGCAGAATAAGGATTTCGGTCTGGTGATGACACTGGCAGGC
>USKE01000275.1 GCA_900555165.1 uncultured Porphyromonadaceae bacterium
CAGCGGCGGGGGTGATAGCCTCAAGCTCCTGCGCCGTCGGAAGCTCTGACACGCCCAGGGCCTCTGAAAGCCCCTTGTAGGCGAGCGCGGGGCGCCCCTGGCGACTGACTTTCAGTGTCACGCCGATGATTACGGTATATGGCCCGAACCGGCCGCTCTTGAATGCCGACGTGCGGTAACCGTAGTCGAGTTCAGAGGGGCTGAGTGCCTCGGTGCGGCCGGTCTCGATGTCGAACGTGAACACACGGTCGATTACGTCGGCCATCTCCACTCCGTAGGCGCCGGCGTTCTGCACAGCGGCGCCCCCGACGGTGCCGGGTATGCCAGAGAGATTCTCAAGCCCCCACAGCCCGTGCGAGGCGGCCCGTGCGCAAACATCGTCGAGCACGGCGCCGGCGCCGCATACAAGGGTGGCCGTGCCGTCGGGATTGTCGATGACACTGCATGACGTGTCGGTGTTTCTGAGCACCGTGCCGTCATAGTGACCGTTGGCGAAGAGGAGGTTGCTCCCGCCCCCGAGGCAGAGCATGCGCCGGGGTTTCCAACCGTCGGCGGCGAGCGCCATCAGGTCCTGAGGGGAGTCGTATTCAACCAGACAACCACATCCGGCATGGATGCCGAATGTGGTCAGTCGGGTGATATCAGCGTTGGATGTGATTTTCAGCATTTAAACTGTGCTAAGGCAACATGCCGGGGCGTCAGCCGCCGAAGTTGTCGTAATGGATGCTTTCAGGGTCTACGCCGAGCGAGTCGAGCATCTTGTTCACGGCGTTGCTCATGGGGCCGGGGCCGCACATGTAGTATTCGATGTCCTCGGGTGCCTCGTGATCCTTGAGGTATGTGTCATACATTACCTGGTGCACGAAACCGGGCACGTATTTCACTCCTGCGGCATCGGCTGCGGGGTCGGGGCGATCGAGCGCGAGATGGAAGTGGAAGTTGGGGTACTCCTTCTCGAGCTGGAGGAAATCGTTGAGGTAGAACACCTCGTTGAGGGCGCGGGCACCGTAGAAGTAGTGCATCTCGCGGTCAGTGGTGTGCAGGGTCTTGGTCATGTGCATTATCTGCGCACGGAGGGGGGCCATGCCGGCGCCGCCGCCCACCCATATCATCTCGTTCTTCGAGTCGAAGATGGGGTGGAAGTCGCCGTAAGGGCCGCTCATGATTACCTTGTCGCCGGGCTTGAGGGTGAAGATGTAGCTCGACGCGATACCGGGGTTCACATCCATGAAACCTGTCTGGGGTTTCGGCTTGAACGGCGGTGTGGCGATGCGCACGGTGAGCATGAAACGGTCACCCTCGGCGGGATAGTTGGCCATGGAGTAGGCGCGCACGGTGTCTTCGGTGTTGACGCACTTGAGGTCGAACAGGCCGAACTTCTTCCAGGCGGGCAGGTATTCGTCGCCGATGGATGCCTTGTCGATATCCTTGTCGTAGTCGATCTTGAAGGGGGGAATCTTGATCTGGGCGTACGAGCCGGGGATGAAGTCCATGTGCTCGCCCGGGGGGAGCGCCACGATGAACTCCTTGATGAATGTGGCCACGTTCTTGTTCGACACCACGGTGCACTCGTACTCCTTGATGTCGAGCACCGACGCGGGCACCTTGATCTCGAGGTCGTTCTTTACTTTCACCTGGCAGGCGAGGCGCCAGTTGTCTTTGATCTCCTTGCGTGTGAAGTGCACGGCCTCGGTGGGGAGGATCTCACCCCCGCCCTCGGTGACCTGCACCTTGCACTGGCCGCACGAGCCTTTGCCGCCGCAGGCCGACGGCAGGAACACATTCTTCGTGGCCAGGGCCGACAGCAGGGGGCGTCCCGACTCGACCTCGACCTTGCGGTCTGAGTTGATGGTCACGGTCACGTTGCCCGAGCTTACCAGGAATTTCTTGGCTACCAGCAGAATCACCACAAGCAGCAGGGTCATTATCAGGAATATGCCCACGCCGGCCAGAACCGTGGCGCCCGGGGCGTTTGATGCGAGTAATATCATTGCGGTAGTTGTCTTAGAGTTTGATGCCGAGGAAGCTCATGAAGGCGATGCCCATCAGAGCGCAGATGATGAAGGTGATGCCGATGCCTTTCAGTGGGCCGGGCACGTTAGAGTAGGTCGATACCCTCTCGCGTATGGCGGCGATGGCTGTGATGGCGAGGAGCCAGCCGAGACCCCATCCGGCGCCTGCGCATATGGCTGTGCCCACGCTCGAGAAACCGCGCTGCTGCATGAACAGCGAGCCGCCGAGGATGGCGCAGTTCACGGCAATCAGCGGGAGGAAGATGCCAAGCGAGGCATAAAGCGACGGTGAGTATTTTTCAACGGCCATTTCAACCAGCTGCGTCATGGAGGCGATTACCGCGATGAACATAATCAGCGACAGGAAGCTGAGGGCGACATCGGCGAAATCGGGGCCGAGCCAGCTCAGTGCACCGGCCTGAAGCACGTAGGTCTGCAGCAGATAGTTGATGGGGAGGGTGATCACCAGCATGAACGTCACGGCCACTCCGAGGCCGAAGGCTGTCTTTACATTTTTCGACACGGCCAGGAAGGAACACATGCCCAAAAAGTAGGCGAACACCATGTTGTCGACGAAAATCGACCGTATGAACAAGTTAAAATTTTCCATCTGAGCTTGTTGTGGAAGCTATGTGTTGTGTTTTGTTTAGCGGTTGGTTGGTTTGCGCATGCCGTGGGGCTGGCCGGGGCATGCGCCGGGAGAGCTTCGGATTATTTTTCCTGAAGGTCCTTGTTGCGCGAGCGGTGTACCCATATGATGCATGCCACCACGATGAGCGCCATCGGGGGGAGAATCATAAGGCCGTTGTTGGCGTAGCCGGCATCGTAGAAGCTCTGGGGCACCACCTGATAGCCGAACAGCGTGCCGCTGCC
>USKE01000276.1 GCA_900555165.1 uncultured Porphyromonadaceae bacterium
TAAAATAGCACTATTTTTGAAAGTCGAGGGCAATCTTAAATGAAAGAGCCGTGGCCGCCACCGTTAAAAAAACGGGGCGGATATGGGCTGTAAGCGCTATTTTTGCTAAATTTGCAGTAAGATAACCCCAAAACAGCAACAAAACAGCTTACGACGTGGCCAAGAAAGTGGCGGAGACCCCGCTGATGAAACAGTATTTCGAGATGAAACGCAAGCACCCCGACGCGGTGCTGCTTTTCCGCGTGGGTGACTTCTACGAGACATTCTGCGACGACGCCATCACGGCCTCAGAGATACTGGGCATCACCCTCACACGCCGTGCCAACGGCTCGGCCTCGTCGGTCGAGCTGGCGGGGTTCCCCCATCACGCCCTCGACACTTACCTGCCGCGACTGGTGCGCGCCGGAAAGCGCGTGGCCATCTGCGAGCAGCTCGAAGACCCCAAGACCGTCAAGAACCGCATGGTGCGCCGCGGCATCATCGAGCTGGTAACCCCGGGCGTGGCCCTTGGCGACAACGTGCTCGACCACCGCGAAAACAACTTCCTGGCCGCACTGCATTTCGCCAAAGACCAGTCGGTGGGCGTGGCGTTCCTCGACATCTCCACCGGCGAGTTCCTCACCGCCCAGGGCCCGCTGGAGTATGTCGACAAGCTCATGGGCAACTTCATGCCCAAGGAGGTGCTGGTTGAGCGCGGCAAGAAATGCCGTCTCGACGATTTCGTCTCGGGGCGCTACCTGGCCTTCGAGCTCGAAGACTGGATTTTCACCGACCAGGCCGCCAATGACCGTCTGCTCAAACAGTTCCAGACCGCCTCGCTCAAAGGGTTCGGCATACAGGGCATCCCCGCGGCCGTGATAGCCTCGGGCGCCATACTCCATTACCTCGACCTCACCCAGCACACGCAGACAGGCCACATAACGCGCCTGGCACGTATCGAAGAGGACCGTTTCGTGCGCCTCGACAAATTCACGGTGCGCAACCTCGAGCTTCTGCACTCGCTCGGCGACGAGGGGCGCTCGCTGCTCGACGTGCTCGATCAGACAATCTCGCCCATGGGCGCCCGCATGCTGCGCCGCTGGATCACCTTCCCCCTGAAAGATCCGGCGCAGATCAACTCGCGCCTCGATGTGGTCGAGCATTTCTTCCGCGAACCCGACGCCCGCGACGAACTGCGCGAGCTCCTGGGGCGCATCGGCGACCTCGAGCGCCTCACCGGCAAGGTGGCCGTGGGGCGCGTCCCCCCGCGCGAACTCGTGCAGCTGCGCAACGCTCTGGCCGCCATCGGCCCCATAAAGGAGATCTGCGCCGCCTCTGACCAGCAGGCGCTCCGCGCCATGGGCGACCAGCTCAACCCCTGCGACCTGATACGCCAGCGCATCGCCGACGAAATCACCGACGACGCCCCCAATGCCCTGGGACGCGGCGCCGACGTGGTGCGGCAGGGGGTCGACAACGAACTCGACGAACTGCGCCGTATCTCGCACGATGGCCGCGCCTATCTCCGCGAGGTACAGCAGCGCGAGAGCCAGGCAACCGGCATCCCCTCGCTCAAAGTGGCCTACAACAACGTCTTCGGCTACTACATCGAGGTCACCAACACCCACCGCGACAAAGTGCCCGCCGACTGGGTGCGCAAGCAGACCCTCGTCAACGCCGAACGCTACATCACCCAAGAACTCAAGGAATACGAGGAGAAGATCGTGACCGCACAGGAGCGCATCGAAATCCTCGAGAACCAGATATACCAGCGCCTCGTGGGCGCCGTGGCCGAATACGTGCCCGCAATCCAGGTCGACGCCCACACGCTGGCGCGCCTCGACTGCCTGCTGTCGTTCACCCGGTGCGCCCTCGAGAACCACTACAACCGCCCCGTGGTCGACGACTCGCTGGTCATCGACATCCGCGAGGGGCGCCACCCCGTAATCGAGAAAGAACTCCCCGCCGGCACCCCGTATATCGCCAACTCAGTCACCCTGGCCAACGACGCCACGCAGGTGATGATGATAACCGGCCCCAACATGTCGGGCAAGTCGGCCCTGCTGCGCTCCACGGCCCTGAACGTCATCATGGCCCAGATCGGGTCGTTCGTCGCCGCCGAGTCGGCGCACATCGGCGTGGTCGACAAGATCTTCACCCGCGTCGGCGCATCCGACAACATCTCGCTCGGCGAGTCAACCTTCATGGTCGAGATGAACGAGGCCGCCTCGATCCTCAACAACCTCTCAGAGCGCTCGCTCATACTCTTTGACGAACTCGGGCGCGGCACCTCCACCTACGACGGCATCTCCATCGCCTGGTCGATCGTCGAGTACATCAACGCCTCCCCACTCCGCCCCAAGACCCTCTTCGCCACCCACTATCACGAGCTCAACGACATGGAAGAGCTCTACCAGGGTGTCGAGAACTTCAACGTGGCCGTGAAAGAGATCGACGGCAAGGTTGTGTTCCTGCGCCGCCTCGAACGCGGCGGCTCGGAGCACAGTTTCGGCATACACGTGGCAAAACTCGCCGGCATGCCGCGCTCGATAGTAGACCGCGCCGCCGAAGTGCTCGGGCAGCTCGAAGGGCGCGACACCGCCGAAACCCGCGGCAAGACCGCGGTGACGCGCCGCACCGACGACGGCATGCAGCTCTCGTTCTTCCAGCTCGACGACCCGGTGCTCACACAGATTCGCGACGAACTTTTAGGGCTCGACATCGACAACCTTTCGCCGCTCCAGGCGTTGAACAAACTGTCAACACTCAAGGAAATACTCACCGGACGATGAACCCCGACGCGCTTACCCTCGACATACTCGGCTGTGGCTCGGCGACCCCCTCGCTGCGTCACCTC
>USKE01000277.1 GCA_900555165.1 uncultured Porphyromonadaceae bacterium
ACGATATTGCGCCGCCACTCCGGCACCCGCACCGGGGCAGGCACAGTCAGCCGGCACCAACCCTAAAAACGGAAAGGAGGATAGCTCATGCAATTAGCCCACCCCGGCCTGCTCTGGCTGTTCCTGATTTACATACCGCTGATAGTGTGGTACGTTCTGCACCACCGCGATGCATACCCGGCTATGCAGACATCCACGGTGTCGCCATTCGCGAAAATGGGGCGCCCGTTGCGCCAGTATGGCCTGCACGCCATGTTCGTGCTCAGACTGCTGGCCTTAGGGTGCCTGATAATAGTGCTGTGCCGCCCGCAGAGTTCCGACGCCTGGTCGACATCGAAGACCGAGGGCACCGACATGGTCATAGCCCTCGACATCTCGTCGTCGATGCTCGCCCGCGACTTCAAGCCCGACCGCCTGGAGGCCGCCAAGAAAATCGCCGGAAAGTTCATTAACGGCCGCGAGAACGACAACATGGGTCTTGTGGTGTTCGCCGGCGAGGCGTTTACCGGCGTGCCCATGACCACCGACCGCGCCGCCCTGACCAACTATGTGTCGGCGCTGAACCGCGAGATGCTTGAGGACGGTACCGCCATCGGCGATGGCCTCGCCACCTCAATCAACCGCATCAAAGACGGACAGGCCAAATCGAAGAGCATCATCCTGCTCACCGACGGCTCGAACAACACCGGCATCGTGGCACCGCTCACCGCGGCCGAAATCGCCCACAAGGCCGGAATCAAGGTCTATACCATCGGCATCGGCACTAACGGCACCGCGCCCTATCCGCAGATCAACATGTTCGGCCGCATAGAATATGTACCCCAGCCCGTAGTGATCGACGAAGGCACGCTGAAACAGATTGCCTCGATCACCGGCGGCAAGTATTTCCGCGCCACCGGCAACAGGGTTCTGGCCGACATCTTCGCCGAAATCGACAAACTTGAGAAAACCGAGCTTGACGTGCGCCACTTCTCGCATACCGACGACCGCTACCTGCCGTGGGCGCTTACCGCTCTTGGCATCTTCCTGCTCGAACTGATACTCCGCCAGACCTGGCTCCGCACGGTGCCCTGACGCCTTTATTAATACGACAACGAAATGACATTCGCATATCCGCAACTGCTGTATCTACTGTTGCTCGTCCCGGCGCTGTTCGGGTTGTGGCTCTGGGCGCGTGTGGCGCGCCGCCGCAAACTGCGCCGTTTCGGCAATCCGCAGTATCTCGACAGCCTCACCCCCGAGGCATCGAAGTACATGCCGGCCGTCAAGATTACCCTTGAGCTGGCCGCCCTGGCCATGCTCGTCATAGCCGTAGCACGTCCGCGCGCAGGGCAGAAAGAGGAGGTCGAGACCACACGCGGCATAGAGGTGATGATAGCCTTTGACGTGTCGCGCTCGATGCTGGCGTCGTCGACCGACGATCCCGGCGGCGTGGCCCGTATCGACCGCGCCAAATATCTGCTCAACCGCATGATCGACAAGCTGTCGAACGACAAGGTGGGCCTCATCGTCTTCGCCGGCGAGGCATACACCCAGCTCCCGATAACCACCGACTTCATGTCGGCCCGCATGTATCTCGACGAAATCTCGACCAATATGGTGGCTACCCAGGGTACCGCGATCGGCACCGCGATCAACATGGCCATAAACTCGTTCTCGCAGAACGAAGATGTCAACAAGGCCATAGTGGTGATCACCGACGGCGAGAACCACGAGGGTGACGCCATAGAGATGGCCAAATACGCCAAGAGCCTCGGCATCGAGGTTGATGTGATCGGCGTCGGCTCGGCCAAAGGCGCCCCCATCCCCCTCGACAGGGCCAACGGAGTTTTCCTCAAGGATGACAGCGGCACACCGGTCACCACATTCCTCAACGAGAGCGAGGCCCGCGAAATCGCCAAGGCCGGCGGGGGCGTCTACATCAACGGCTCGTCAAACAAGGCCGTGAGCGAACTCGTCGACAACCTCGACCAGATCAAGAAAGCCGACATAAGCCATGTGACCTTCCGCGACCTGACCGACGAGGAAATCACCGACTACCTGCGCAAGGGCGAGTCCTTCGACAAGGCCGGCGCCTACGCCATCCAAGGTGAGGGGGCGGCGCTCGTTGACCACTACGACGGCGCCCTTGACACTATCATCGGCCTGCCTGCGACACGCCTCATCAAGGAATTCCCCGACCTCGTGAACGCCGAGGCCGCAGAATGCTAAGCGATCAATGTTGGCTGAGTCTTGCGGTTGCGTGACGCCGGGCTCTGGCATGCCGCCAGTATCGATGCGGCCCTTAGCGGCTCGATGACAATTAGCGCACATAATTTGTGGCGTTGCTGTCTTACGGCTGTTCGAGAAAAGGTCTTTGGTAAACTGGACTGCGATTAAAGAGCGCTGCGGCGTTTGCGCGAGGAGCGCGCGCTGCGGGCAAAGAGAAAGTGGTTCACGTGCATAACGACATCTCAGAGATACTTTTCTCCGAGCAGGATCTGGCGATACGCGTGCGCGAGCTGGGCGAGGCCATCACTCGCGACTATGCCGATGTTGCCGGGGATGCGGGCATTGTGGTCGTGTCCATCCTGCGCGGCGGGGCGGGGTTCACCTGCGGCCTCATCCGCGCCATCGATCTACCGCTGGAAGTGGACTTCATGGCCGTGTCCTCCTACGGCAACGGCGCGAAGAGCTCCGGTGTGGTGCGCATCCTGAAGGATCTCAGCACCGACATCCGGGGGCGCCACGTCGTCATCGCCGAGGACATCATCGATTCAGGGCTCACGCTGAAGTACCTCCTGAAGAACCTGCAGTCCCGCGAGCCGGCGTCGCTTACGGTGG
>USKE01000278.1 GCA_900555165.1 uncultured Porphyromonadaceae bacterium
CCGCCGGACTGTGTGGCGAACACGGCGGGATGGATGGAACGCCACAGCCGGGCCGAAAGACGGTCGACGAACGCATATCCCACCACCGCGCAGGCACAGAACTGGAACGTGTAATAACCGCACGTCAGCGCCGTGAGCCACATCACTGTGGCGAACACCGGTGTGGCGCCCGTGCCCAGCCACAAATACAGCAACAGGGCCTCCATCACGCACAGCTGCAGCACCAGCAGGCACATGGTGCGTGTCTCGTTGGCGGTGCGTTCGTCGAAAGCGTTGTCGCGGCGGCGCACCGACAGCAGTTTCTGCGGCAGTGACTTGAACAGACGGCGTATGTGCCCCATGTTGAACGCCAGCACCACCAGCATTCCCAGGATTATGGCAAGCACTCCGGCGTTGTCGGCCGGCGACGTCAGCCTCGGGGTGGGGCGTATCCCCTCCATCCATCCCGGGCGGTGACCGGCGTATGCCGTGGCGTCGGCGCGTGACCAGGGGGCCTGGCTTTCGCGCGAGACACCCCACGGTGCCGGGGCGAACGTGGGTTTCTGCGCCCTCGCCACCGAATCGGCAATGCGCTGGGCCTCGCGTGCCATTGCCGCCGAGTCGGCCTGCGCCTGCACCGCGGTGGCGGCAGGTGCGGGCGCATGGATGACGGCTGATGTATCGGCAGGCTGGGGCATGGCGGCTTATGGTGGATGTCAGAGGTATCAGGCCGCGTGTTCGGCCTTGCGGAACTGGTCGCGGATGGTGTCGACCACATTTATGATGTAGTCGCCGGTTTTCTCGAGCGTCGACACGATGTCCATGTAGTAGATGCCCGACTGATATTCGTAGTGGCGCTCGTTGATGTTCTCCACGTTGGCCGTGCGCAGCTGGTTGCGCAGGTTGTTGATTTCGCGCTCGCGGTTGTACGACGATATGATCTCATGCTCGTCCTCGTTCTCGAGCTTGCCGAGCAGCAGCAGCACATTGTCCATTGCCTTGCCCACGTAGTCGAACATCAGGTCTATGTTCTTGTAAATCTCTTCGTTGAATGTGACGTTGGCCTGCTGTTTGCGTAGCAGGATCTTGCCCACGCCCAGACAGCAGTCGGCTATCGACTCTATCTCCGAGTCAATCGAGAGCATGGCGGCGATGCGGCGTTTCGACTCGTTCGACAGGCGACCCTCGGCGCATCGGTTCAGATAGTTGGCGATCTCCAGTTCCATGCGGTCCGAGATCTCCTCATATTTCTCAAGGCGCGAATATATCTTGTTGAAGTCGTCAGAGCCATCCTTGGTATGCACGAGCTCGCGCGCCATCGGCAGCATGCGGCCCACACGCTCGGCGAACACCGAGATTTCTTTCTCGGCCTGGGCGATGTTGAGCTCAGCGGCCGACAGCATACCGCCCGAGATGAATTTCAGCTGGAATTCGTCGTCGCCGTGGTGGCGTGCCGGCACCAGCCACTCCACGATCTTGACATAGACATTCGTCAGCCATATCATTATCGAGAGGTTTATGAGGTTGAACACCGTGTGGAATATCGACAGGCCGAACGACACGCTCACCTGCATCTGCGACACGATGCCGCGGTGGTGCAGTACATCCCCCGGGTCAGTCGGCAGTGCCGCGGCATAGAGTTGGTTGTACACCCCCGGGTTGGTGGCCTTCAGGTCGTTGACATAATTGTAGAGGGCAGTGGGGTCACCCTGGCCGATCTCCTCGGTGATCCACGAGTTCAGGTTCACGAACGGATAGAATACCGCAAGCACCCACAGCGTGCCAAGCAGGTTGAACATCAGGTGCCCCATGGCCGTGCGCTTGGCGGCCACGTTGCCGCTCATCGAAGCGAGCAGGGGGGTAATGGTCGTACCTATGTTCGAGCCCAGCACCAGGGCGCACGCCAGGTCGAAGGTAATCCACCCCTTCGAGCACATTATCAGAGTTATGGCAAACATGGCGGCCGACGACTGTATGATCATTGTCACCAGCAGGCCTACCAGGGCGAATATCAGCACCGAGCCGAATCCCATCGAGGCATAGCGCTGCAGGAACGCGAACATCTCGGGGTTGCTCTGCAGGTCGGGCACATATTTCGAGATCATGTCCAGACCCATGAACAGGAATGCGAAACCGATAGTGAACTCGCCCATCGACTTCGTGCGGCTTTTCTTCGAGAAGAGCAGGGGCACCGCCAGACCGATAAGGGGCAGGGCGAAAGCCGAGATGTCGACCTTGAACCCGAACAGGGCTATCACCCAGGCGGTGAACGTGGTGCCCACGTTGGCGCCGAATATCACGGCCATCGACTGTGCCAGCGTCATCAGGCCGGCATTCACAAAGCTTACGACCATCACGGTCGAGGCCGACGAGCTCTGGATAAGTGCGGTGATGAAGAAACCGGTTATGGTGCCGGTGAATCTGTTGCGGGTCATCGCCGACAGGATGTTGCGCAGTCTGTCGCCGGCGGCTTTTTGCAGGCCCTCACTCATGACCTTCATTCCATAGAGGAAGAGGCCGACGGCTCCCAGGAGCCCGAGAAAATCAAGAAAGCTGTAGTTCATCTGTTTAGTGGCGCACCGGGGTAAATTCGCTCCTGCGGCCAACCGGCCACAAAGTTAATAAAGTTTTAACAAATTTTCGAATTTCACAGAAATTTGCATTGACGGGGCAGGAAAAACCCAGTATAATCAAATCAGCAAGCGGTTGGTGTATGAGCATTTGTCAAAAATTTGGCAATCATGTTTTTCTTTTGACAAACTCTCGCCGCCACCCTCAACTTGTGATTGGCGTCTGCGGCAGCGCCTGACGAAGAGCCGTCGGAGC
>USKE01000279.1 GCA_900555165.1 uncultured Porphyromonadaceae bacterium
CAGCCGCTCGTAGAGCTGACCAACATCTCCACCGTGCCCGGCACCGTTGTCAGCGCCGACGCCGTGAAAGTGGGTGGCGGCATCGGCAATGTCGCGTGGTCGGCTCCCGGAGGGTACCCCTTTACCTCGGGCGCACGCCGCTACAACGAGGGTGCCTCTACCTACCTCCGCGGCGCCGGAATGCCCGAAGGCGTATGGAACGCCTCGCAGGGCGAGAGCCTTTACAAGAACGACTACATGAGCCGCGCCCACTGGGCCAACTACCTGGCAGGCGGCTCGCCGATACTCCCCGACACTACCGGACTGCGCATCCCCGTCGACATGGCTTTCGCATTCCACACCGATGCCGGCATATCCGACAGCGTGGTTGGCTCGCTGGCGCTCTATTCAACCGACGACGGCAACCCGCTGGGCAACGGCTCGTCACGCGAGGCCAACGCCGACCTCGCCAACGGCGTGCTGCAGAGCGTCACCGCCGACATCCGCACCACCTACGATCCCACCTGGAATTCGCGCGGCTCACGCGACCGCAAATATTACGAGGTGCGCGAGACAAAGATGCCCGCCATGATTCTTGAGGCGCTGTCGCACCAGAATTTCATAGACATGCAGCGTGCCCACGACCCCGAATTCAAGTTCGTGCTCTCGCGCGCCATCTACAAAGCCATACTACGTTTCCTGGCCTCGCGCTACGGCACCGAGGCCGTGGTGCAGCCCCTCCCCGTAAGCGGATTCTCCATCTCCCACAAGGGAAAAGGGAAATACCTGCTCAGCTGGGAACCCGTGCCAGACCCGCTCGAACCCACCGCCGCACCCACATATTACATAATCGAGGAGCGGCTTGACGACGGCGGTTTACAGCGCCTCGACGCCACCGACGTGCCGGCCTACGAAGTCGAAATCAGCGACGACCGCATACACTCATACCGTATCACCGCCGCCAACGACGGCGGCATGTCGTTCCCCTCTGAAGTGCTGTCGCTCTACGACCACAACGGCGACGTGCCCGAGGTCACGGTCGTAAACGGTTTCACCCGAGTCAGCGCACCTTCCGCCGACGAGACACGCCAGGGATTCGACCTCGCCGACGATCCCGGCGTGGCCGACGGCATGAACCTCGGCACTGTCGGCCCGCAGTTCGACTTCGAGCGCTCGTCGGCCTTCGCCGGCAACGACTTCCCCGGCTGGGGCAACTCGCGCGGCAACCTCGAGCGCCAGCGCATCATCGGCAACACGCACGACTACACCGCCATACACGGACGCGCCATCCGCGCCACAGGCCGCGGCTACGTGAGCTCGTCGGCCTCTGCGTTCGAGAAAGACCCGCGCCCGGTAAAGACCCAGATGGTCGACTTCATCGGGGGTATGCAGAAAGCGGGGCGGCGCCCCGGAAGTGGCGAAATCCGCCACACCCTCATGTCACCGTTGATGCGCGAACGGCTTGCCGACCATGTAGGCCGCGGCGGCTCACTTCTGGTTTCAGGCTCATATATACCATCTGAACTGATGAAAAACGAGATGGCAGACAGCCTTGAGCGTCTTTCGTCACAACATTTTGGCTCAGAGATACTTGGACTCAGCTCCGCAGTAGAAAAAGCCGCCATCACCGGCGACATCCGCGTAGCGCCGGAAGAAAACTGGACATTCCGCCCGAACATTTATACAATCCCGACTGTTATAAATAACAACACATACAGTGTCACGGCGCCAGAGTCGCCATATCCGTCGGCGGCAGCCTCGGTCGTGATGCGTTTCGAGGAGAACGGCCTCCCGGCCGGCATAGCATACCGACCCCTCTCGCCCGACACCGGCGCTGAGGGTCGTGCCGTAACCTTAGGTTTCCCCCTGGAAACCCTCACCGACCCGACGCTTGCCGACCAGCTCATGGCCGACATCCTCACCTACCTCCTTGAATATCACAGTGACAAAGAACACCGATAAAATACTTATCACATGGAACCCGTCAGATTGAACCGATACTGCTCGACAAGCCAGTTGCGCGCCGCACTCGAGAACCGTACCGACGAATATACTCTGATCATTCTCGGGGCAGATCCAGTCGACATCTCGCAGGACGCCGTAGACCGCATGATACAGGTCGCCCGCGACAAAGGGTCTGTGATTGTCTACTCCGACTACAATACCGCCACGCCCGACGGCAAAATCACCCCGCACCGCAACATCGCTTACCAGATGGGGGCGTTCCGCGACAATTTCAACTTCGGACGAGCCACCCTGTGGCATACCGCCACGCTCCAGAACATCATGTGGCTGATGCCCGCCTATAACTACGCGGTGCTGTATGCCTGTCGCCTCATGGCCTCAACCCGCGGCCCCGTCACCCACATACCCGAACGCCTCTACACTGTCTGCACGGGCACCGAACTTCCCGGTACCGACCAGTTCTCCTACGTCGACCCCACAAACCGACCGGTACAGATAGAGCTTGAGCTTGCCGTTACATCGTTTCTGCGCATCTGCAACGCCTACCTGCGCCAGGAACCCGAGACCGTCGACATCACGCGGGGCGACTTCCCCGTAGAGGCCTCGGTCATCATACCCGTGAAAGACCGCGCGCGCACTATAGGCGATGCCCTGCGCTCGGCACTCTGCCAGGAAACCGAATTTCCGTACAACGTCATCGTGGTCGACAACCATTCGACCGACGGCACCACCGAAATCATACGCGAAATCGCCGCCACCGACCCCAGGGTCATACACATAATACCCGAATCGCGCACCCTCGGCATCGGCGGGTGCTGGAATCTGGCTGGGGGCCCACCCCCCCGGATGGGGGT
>USKE01000280.1 GCA_900555165.1 uncultured Porphyromonadaceae bacterium
ACCATGGACCGGGGGTCTTCGGGCGGGGCGAGGGCGTCGCCGCCAGTATTGACTGCTCGCCCGGCGGAACCGGGTCGACCGAGGGTTTCACACGCACGTATGAAGGCACGTTGCCGATGTGCAGGGGCACCGAATCGGTCGAGGCGTTGTAGACCTCGAAGAACGAGGTCTTTCCCCTACCCTTGTAGACGGTGCCGAACGACACCTGGTCGCCGCGCATCTTCATCTTTCCGGCCTCCACGGGGTAACGCGAGCGCAGGGTGTTCGACGAGCCTATGACAACGCCGCGCAGCGTCACCTGGCCGCGCGTGCCGTCACTGAACAGCACCGAGGCGGTCTTGTTGAAACTGCCGGGGCGCCCCGTGGGGTTGAACTCGGCGTTGATGACGCCGGTATCGCCCGGGGCGATGACCTCGCGGGTATAGGTTGTGGTGGTGCATCCGCATTGCGGACGCACGTTCTTTATCGAGATGTCGTCGGGCCCCATGTTTATGAAACTGAACGAACATGGCACGCGGCCGTCATCCTCGTCGAAAGCGCCGAAATTATACTCGTCGTTGATCCAGCGGATCTCGGCCACGGCCGTCAGCGCCAGTAATGCCGCGGCAGCCGCCAGTGCGCGGCGCAGAAAGCTGACCGGTGTCATTTACGGGCGTTTGAGGTCTTGCCGGGCTTTACAAAGCCCTTTATGGTGAGTATGCTTTTTTTCTTGCCGGGCACGTTGGAACGTACCGTCACGGTCTTTGTGAACTCGCCGGGACGACCTTTGGGTGAGTAGGTCACGGCCACTTTGGCCGACTTGCCGGGAGCCACGGGGTGTTTCGGAGCCTTGGGGGTGGTGCATCCGCAGCTTGCCGAGGTGCCTAAGATCACCAGCGGGGCGGTGCCGGTGTTGGTGAAGGTGAATTCGTGTGTGACGTAGCCGCCATCCTCGCTGATGGTGCCGAAATCGTGTGTTGTCTCGGCGAAGACGATGTCGGGTTTCCCCTCGGGGGCTTTTTTCTTCGCCATTGCGACACCGGCGCCCACAAGCGCCAGCATCATGAGAATCAGTATCTTTTTCATAACTTTGAAAGCTTGTTTGACTCGCCTGCAAGCATGCCGCAGGCCGCCGAGACATCCTCGCCGCGGCTGGCGCGGATGGTGGCTGTTACGCCGTCGTCGTTGAGGCGGTCGCGGAACTCCTCGATCACGCGCTCTGACGACGACTGCAGGTCGCTGCCCGGAATGGCATGGAACCTGATGAGGTTCACGCGGCAGTCGAGGCCACGGATCAGGCGCACCAGGGCGCGCGAGTGACGGGCGTCGTCGTTCACACCCTTGAACATGATGTACTCGAACGACAGACGGCGCTGGTGTGCAAAGTCATAACCCCTGAGCATCTCAACAAGTTCACTTATGGGGAACGCGCGCTCTACGGGCATGAGCCGTGCACGCTCCGAGGCCAGCGGCAGATGCAGGGATATGGCGATGTGCACCTTCGTGAGATCGAGCAGCTGCCGCAGGGTGCGCGGGTTGGCGCCGACCGACGACACGGTGATGCGTTTCGGACTCCACGCCATGCCCCACGAGGCGGTGAGGATCTCTATGGCGTCGAGCACGGCGGGGAGATTGTCGGTGGGCTCGCCCATACCCATGAACACGATGTTGGTGAGTTCCTGCGATCCGGGCACCGAAAGCACCTGGTTTATTATCTGCGCGGGGGTGAGGTTGCCGTGGAACCCCTGACGCCCTGTCATGCAGAACCCGCAGGCCATCTTGCATCCGGCCTGCGACGACACGCAGAGGGTGGCGCGGTCGCCGTCGGGGATATAGACCGCCTCGACGTCGACGCCCCCGGCGCCGGGAAAGAGGTATTTCACGGTTCCGTCAGTCGAACGGGCAGTCTTGAGCGGAGCCTCCAGCCCCACGGCATAGCCGAGCTCGGCCAGACGCTCGCGCCCCTTTTTGGAGAGCTCGGTCATCTCGTCGAGTGTTGTGGCGCGGTTCACATAGAGGCGCCGCGCTATCTGCTTGGCGGCGAACGAGGGGAGGCCGGCCTCAGCGGAGACTTTGCGCAGGCCCTCGAGTGTGAGGCCTATGAGGGGTTTTACAGTAGTCATGTCTGGTGTGAAAGGGAAAATCAGTGGTTGAAGAGAACCGGCGCGGCATGCGCGTCGCCGGTGAAACGTCCCTGGTCGAAGGCGGGGCGGCCGTTGACCCAGGTCTGTGCCACGGCGAAGTCCACGCGGCGCCCGACGTATGGGGTCCAGCCGCAGCGGCTCACCACATCGGCGTCGGCGATGACGTGTGTCGCGGCGGGGTCTACCAGGGTTATGTCGGCATGCCAGCCGCGGCGAAGATAGCCGCGGCGGTCTATGCCCCAGAGGTCGGCAGGGGCGTGGCACATCAGGCGCACCACGCTTTCATAGCCGTCATGGCCGAAAGCGCCATCCTTCGCCAGCTGCAGCATCAGCGGCAGCGAGAACTGCACCGAGGGCATCCCCGAGGCGGCGGTGAGGGCATCACCCTCTTTCTGCCCGCGCAGGTGCGGGGCGTGGTCGGTGGCCACGGTGTCGACGGCGCTTTATCTCGCGCGCCTCGAAATGCACGCGACGGCCGTGATCATCGCTGCGGCCTACACCGTTCAGCTGGCGGCAAGCCCCGCGTCATCGCTTCTGCCCCCGTGGGTCGGAACCGCCCTCTTCCTCATCTTTCCCTTAGCGGCCATTGCACTCACGGCCCGGGGCGCGCGCCTTTACTTCGACATTGCCCACGACCGCCCCGCCCCCAGCGACATCGCCGTCACACGA
>USKE01000281.1 GCA_900555165.1 uncultured Porphyromonadaceae bacterium
GGGAAGACGATGTCGGTAGAGATGCCCACTACTATCGTGTCGGCCTTTATCGAGGCGAGTGCGGCGTCGGTGCCTCCGCGGTCGCGGCCTATATCGTGTGTATCGAATGAATCGAGAATCGACATATATGAATAAACATTGTAGCGGCGGCAAAGTTTCTCACCCTGGTAACGCTGATACGAGCATGCGCGGTGCGCGCAGTGTGGCGCGGTCATGGGCGGGTCGGCCTGGGTGGCGTTGTAGCCCCCGGCTCCGCGGTAGGTGAGCAGACCGATGGCGCCCGCCGCCATGCCGGCCATGCCGGCGTCGGGGCGCGGTTCGCCGTAAGTGGCGTCGGCGCGGATTGCCATGCGCTGGCTTTCGTTGATGGCGATCGTCCAGGGGGTTGCCACGGCGTCGGTGGCGATGAGGATGAGTTTGTCGAACCGGTCGGGTTCGGCGGCAATCCATTCCAGGGCCTGGAAACCGCCGACTGAGCTCCCCACCAGAGCGTGGATGCGCCCTATGCCGAGATGTCGTGCAAGCAGGCGGTGTGCCCGGGCCATGTCGCGCATGCTCACCGGGGGAAAGTCGGCGTAATACGGTTGGCCGGTGGCCGGATCGGCCGACAGCGGCCCGGTGGTGCCGTAATGCGAGCCTAAGATGTTGGCGCACACCACGAACCATTTCGCCGGGTCGAGGAAACACCCGCTCTCAACCGTATGCGGCCACCAGTCGGCCACATCGCTGTTTGCTGTGAGGGCGTGGCATACCCACACCACGTTCGAGCCGTCGGGCGCGAGGGTGCCGTAGGTATGGTAGGCGATGGTTAGGGCGTCAAGACTCCTGCCTGATTCGAGGGTGAAACCTTCAGGGTGGTGATAATACCTGGTCATTGGTCAGAGGGGGTGTGTTCGGTGTCGCATACGCCGGCTTTGGCGAATGCCTGTTCAAAATCGGCTATGATGTCTTCCACATCCTCCAGTCCGAGCGAGATGCGCAGCAGGGTGGGGGTGACGCCAGCTTTCTCAAGGTCGGCGGCGCTGAGCTGCTTGTGGGTGGTCGACGCCGGGTGGGTGACCACGGTTATGGAGTCGCCGATCATGGTCATGTGCGCGGCCAGCTCAAGAGCCTCGACAAACCTCGCGGTGGTGTCGACGTCACCCTTCAGCTCAACGTTCAGCACGCCCGAGGCGCCGAAACGGAAATAACGGGCGGCGTTGGCGTGCGAGGGGTGGTCGTCGAACCCCACATAGCTCACATTCTTCACGGCAGGGCTTTCGCGCAGGTATTCCGCCAGGCGGCGGGTGGCCTCCACCTGATGTCGCACCCTGAGCGAGAGGGTCTCGAGACCCAGCAACATCAGGTAGCTGTCGAACGGCGAGGGGCAGGTGCCGAGGTCGCGCTGACCGTCGACACGGCATTTTGCTATGAACGCCGCCGGGCCGAACGCCTCGCGCAGGTTCAGGCCGTGATACCCCTCAGACGGGCCGTCGATCAGCGGGAACTTGCCGCATGACCAGTCGAAACTCCCTTTGTCGACGATTATGCCCCCCATGGCGGTGCCGTGACCGTTGATCCATTTGGTGGCCGAGTCGACCACGATGTCGGCACCCCAGTCGAACGGGTTGCAGAGGTAGCCTCCGGCGCCGAAGGTGTTGTCGACCACGAACGGCACTTGTGCCTTGCGGGCCACGGCGGCTATCCCCTCCAGATCGGGCACGGCGCATGTGGGGTTGCCCATGCTTTCGGCGAAGATGGCGCGGGTGTTGCCGTCGACGAGGGCGCCCATCGCCTCGGGCGTGGCCTCTGCGGCGATGCGCACTTCGATGCCCAGGCGTCTGAGTGTGTGGCGGAACTGGTTGTAGGTGCCGCCGTAGAGGAACGGCGAGGCCACGATGTTCTGCCCTTGCGAGGCCAGCGAGGTGAACGTGACAAGCAGGCCGGCCATGCCCGACGAGACTGCCATGGCGCCCACGCCGCCGTAGAGGGCGGTCACGCGCTCTTCGTAGGCGGTGGTGGTGGGGTTCTGCAGGCGGGTGTAGATGTTGCCCGGCTCTGAAAGCTCAAAAAGGTTTGCGGCGTATTCGCAGGTCTTGAAACGGTAGGCGGCGGTGGGGTAGATGGCCACGCCGCGGGCGCCTGTGGGTTCGCTGTGATCGAGTCCGGCGTGTATCTGGCGGGTCTCGAAACGGAGTTTGCTGTAATCCATATGCGGTTGTATGTTTTAGTCGGTGGTTGTAATTGTTTTAACAAAAAAAGACCGGCTTGCGTTGGCGAGCCGGTCTGTATGAGGTCTTGTTGTCTTGTCAGGGCAATCGGTGACCCGCATCCGGCTCGTGTCGGCTGCACATCATCATGTCCATCATCATCATGTCCGCAGAGGCTGGCATGACGGTTGCTCGGCGGCAGTTGCCGTCGAGCAGGTGAGTGATGTATGTGGGGCTGTATGCTGTCATTGTGCCGTGGCTGATGCGCCCTTTGGGCGGGATGCGGGTTAAGCGTTTTCATCGCTGTGCTCTGAAAACTTCGGCAAAGTTACGTCTTTTATTTGAAATCACAAGCGGCGCCCTGAAATTTTTTAATTTTGTTTGTTTGGCGGCATTGTTGTTCCGGTATTCCGGGTCATTTGTTTCCGGGAAACCGGAATACAGGTGGATAACTGCGATCTGTCGGGTATTCATTGTAGGGGCGCTACACAATGCTATTAACTTCACAGATGTGGGGGGTGTTGCAAAACCCGTATTTTGCCTAAATTGTAGGGACATCGCTTTGCGATGTTTGGTTGATAATCAACAAA
>USKE01000282.1 GCA_900555165.1 uncultured Porphyromonadaceae bacterium
CCCGGCTCGCGCACCCGATGCGTTTTGCAAACCCCGCCATGCTGCAATAGGTGCGTCCGCTGGCGGGCAGAATCAGGATGCCCGCTTCACTTGCGCGGCGCAGGACGGATACTGTTTCGTCCGAAATCGTGCGGTCGTCCCGCAGCAGCGTATCATCCAAATCAAACGCAATGGCGCGAATGACCGGCTTCAACTCTCTCACCTCACAGCAGAAATCACTCTCACGTTCTATTATAGCAAAGAATTCGAGGTTGCGCCATAGCGTTTTGCAGAAAAAGGTCGGATTTCGTGAAAATTTTTGTGCGAAATCAGCAGGAATTTTTGCTTTTTGGTGGAAATGTACATGAGAATCCCTTGGAAAAGGAAAGGAGAAACGTTCCGATGATGAATCGTGATGAAGCACGCCGACTGGCACACGAGCTGGTTGCGCAGATGACGCTGGAGGAGAAGGCCTCCCAGCTCCGTTTTGACTCGCCTGCCATTCCGCGGCTGGGCATTCCGGCGTATAACTGGTGGAATGAATCCCTGCATGGCGTGGCGCGTGCGGGCACGGCGACGGTGTTCCCGCAGGCGATTGGTCTGGCGGCGATTTTCGACGAGGACTTCCACGAAATGGCGGCACGCGTCATCAGCACCGAGGCACGCGCGAAATACAACGGGCAGTCTGCGCATGGCGACCGCGACATTTACAAGGGCTTGTCCATGTGGAGCCCGAACATCAACATCTTCCGTGACCCGCGCTGGGGCCGTATCGCCGAAGGGAATGGTGAAGACCCCTATCTGGGTGCGGTCCTTGGCCCGGCATACGTCCGTGGCTATCAGGGAAAAGACATGTCTGGGAAAGATGAGATAATGGCATGTGTGAAACATTTCGCGCTGTATGGCGCCGTGGAAGGGGGACGCGACTATAACACTGTCGACATGAGCCGTCAGCGCATGTTCAACGAGTATTTTCCGCCCTATGAGG
Organism: uncultured Porphyromonadaceae bacterium; assembly: GCA_900555165.1. Lineage (GTDB taxonomy): Bacteria > Bacteroidota > Bacteroidia > Bacteroidales > Muribaculaceae > UBA7173. The sequence continues at coordinate 968 of USKE01000282.1, forward strand.
CCGCCATCCGCTGCGGGGCGGCCAGTGTGATGAACTCATTCAACCTTGTCGACGGGATTCCGGCGGCTGCCAACAAGTGGCTCATGGTCGATGTACTGCGTGACCGGTGGGGATTTGACGGACTGCTCGTGACCGATTACGATGTGATTTCCGAGATGTCGCCCCACGGTTATGCCCCGCTGCCAGAGGCTTCGGTGAGAGCTCTTGAGGCAGGCACTGACATGGATATGGTCTCATCAGGCTATCTGACCACTCTGGGGCAGTCGCTGGCCGGCAAGGCAGTCACGATGGCGATGATAGACAAGGCATGCCGCCGAGTGCTTGAGGCGAAATACCGTCTGGGACTGTTCGATGACCCTTACAAGTATTGCGACACAACATCCGTGGCCGGGAAAGTCTACACTCCCGAACACCGGAGCGCCGCCCGGGATATCGCCGCCGAGACTTTTGTCTTGCTTAAGAATGACAATCAGACCCTCCCGCTCGAGCCCAAAGGAAACATAGCGCTTGTCGGCCCGATGGCTGACGCCGCAAACAATATGTGTGGCATGTGGAGCATGACCTGCACCCCCTCGCGCCATCTGTCGCTGCTTGACGCCATGACCCGGGAACTCAGTGGGAAAGCGGAAGTCATCTACTCTAAAGGCTGCAACATCTACGCCGACGAGACCGTCGAGACCAATGCCAACGGCATACGGCCTGTCACACGCGGCGATGACGAGACATTGATGCGCCAGGCCCTGGCCGCCGCTGCCAGAGCAGATGTGGTCGTGGCCGCTATGGGGGAATCGGCCGAGATGAGCGGCGAATCAGCCTCACGGGCCGACATACAGTTGCCGGAGGTTCAGCAAAAACTGTTGCGCGGACTGGTGGCGACCGGGAAACCGGTCGTGCTGCTGCTGTTCACGGGCCGTCCGCTTGTCCTGACCTGGGAAGACGCCAATGTTGACGCCATACTGAATGTGTGGTTCGGGGGCAGCGAGGCCGCCCGCGCCATCTGCGATGTGGTCTTCGGGAAAGTGTCCCCCTCAGGCAAGCTCACCACTACATTCCCCCGACATGCCGGACAGATACCCCTGTATTATAACCATATGAACACCAGCCGCCCAGATACTGACCCGGGAGTGTTCAACCGTTATCGCAGCAACTATATCGATGAGAGCAACGAGGAGTTGTATCCTTTCGGTTACGGACTCAGTTACGCATCCTTCAGATATGGTGACCTGAGGCTCGACAGCACGACACTCACTGCCGGCGGAGCCATTACGGCAACTGTCAATGTCACGAATACCGGCCGTTGGCGGGCCACCGAGATTGTGCAGCTTTATATCCGTGACATCTATGCGTCGCTTGCACGCCCGGTCAAGGAACTCAAAGGTTTCAGACGTGTCACCCTGGATCCGGGTGAGAGCCGCGACGTCACGTTCACAGTTACCCCCGAGATGCTGCGTTTCTACAATTCTGAACTGGAATATGTCTGGGAACCCGGGGAATTCGACCTCATGGCGGGTCCCGATTCAAGAAATCTTATCACCCGCCGTTTTGAACTGAAATAATCCCACTCTGACACATTATGCACAAGATACTGGTGATACCGGTGTCGGCGGCCATCCTTCTTGCCACAGGGGCCTGCGCGACAACGGACAGACTGACAGAATCAGGGCTCGATCCCGATAAATTCAATGCCGTGGCCGACGGGCGCCCGGTGGCATTGTACACCCTCGTAAACAGGAATGGCTGCGAGGCCTGTGTCACCAACTACGGCGGCAAGGGCGTCCCCCTGCGGGGCAGCGACAGG
>USKE01000283.1 GCA_900555165.1 uncultured Porphyromonadaceae bacterium
AAACCGGGCATTGGGCCCGCTGAGTGAGGCGCCCCCCACCGAGAGAATTGGCAATCCGCTGAAGTTCAATTGGTAAGCGGTCGCTACATGTAGCGACCCTACAATGTAATGATGACGGTTATGCGTCAAAACGGCTTATTTGTGTTTTTTCACGCTCTCGCTTTATTGAACGGATCCGACTTGTCGGACGGGTCTGACAATCATTAGGTGGCGGGTTAGGTGGGTTGGCGGGAATTTTGTAACTTTGTGGGCTAAAATCAGTAAAGCAGTATAAAGCACGACTAACAGAGAGCCGACCCGTTATGAGCGATCCCAATAAATTACAGCCTAATTGCAAGATAGTCAGCATGAACGAGCTTAGAATCACGCCTGACCGCCAGTTGCAGTTGCCCGATGTCGACGACCTGCCGGTGTTGCCGGCGCGCAATCTGGTGATTTTCCCGGGTGTGACGATTCCGCTCACGCTGGTGCGCGAGAGCTCGCGCCGCGCCGCCGCCATGGCCAAGGAGGCGGGGATGCTCATAGGCCTGTCGTGTCAGAAGGATGCCGACCTCTCGGCTGTGACCGGCGCCGATGACCTGTGCGAATACGGCACGCTGGTCGAGGTGCTCGACATCATAGAGCTGCCCGACGACAGCCGCGCCGCCGTGCTGCGCGCCCGGCAGAAATACCGCGTGCTCGGCAACAGCCTCAAGCCGCACGACGACGGCATACTGCGCGTGGCAGTGGAGCCGATAACCGAGCCCGCATACCGCATGACCGAACAGAACGCCATGCTTATCGGCGAGATCAAGAGCGTGGCCAAGGAGTATGACCGCCGCGGCGGTGACATCGAGCCTACGTTCAGCCTCACACTCGACAGCCTGGGCGACCAGGGGGTGATAAATTATGTGTCGACCGCCTTCCCGCTCACCGTCGAGCAGAAAATACGCCTGCTGTCGGTCTACCGCGTTCCCGACCGCGGCAAACAGCTGTTGGGGATGCTGTCGTCGAAGATGGAACAGCTGGCGCTCTCTAACGAGTTCAAGGAGCGTGCGCGCCAGGAGATGGAGCGCGGCAGCCGCGAGGCGTTCCTGCGCGAGGAGATGGAGGCGATACGCCGCGACCTCTACGGCGACGACGACCCCGCCGAGAAATACCGCAAGCAGGCCGCTCAGCTGCCTCTGCCCGAGGCAGTGGGTAAGGTCATGGAGCGTGAACTGGCGCAACTGTCGCGCACCAACCCCACGTCGCCCGATTTCGCGATTCTGTCGGGGTATATCGAGACGGTGCTAAACCTACCGTGGGGAAAATCGACCCCCGACAATACCGATTTCGAGAAGGCCTCTCTGGTGCTTGAAAGCGATCATTATGGTCTGGCAAAGGTAAAGGAGCGCATACTTGAGCAGATAGCCCTGCTGATGCACAATCCCAAGGGGCATGCGCCGATTTTGTGTCTGGTAGGCCCTCCGGGCGTGGGAAAGACCTCGCTCGGGCAGTCTGTGGCACGTGCCATGGGGCGTCGTTACCAGCGTGTTAGTCTGGGCGGCCTGCATGACGAGGCCGAGATCCGCGGCCACCGCCGCACCTATCTCGGGGCCATGCCGGGGCGCATCATAGATGCCGTGCGCCGCGCCGAGTCGGTGAATCCAGTGCTTCTGCTCGACGAGATCGACAAAATCGGCGCCGACTACAAGGGTGACCCCTCGGCCGCACTGCTTGAGGTGCTCGACCCCGAGCAGAACTGCCATTTCCATGACAATTATGTAGATGTGGATTTCGACCTCTCAGACGTGCTTTTCATCGCCACGGCCAATACGCTCTCCACGCTGTCGCAGCCGTTGCTTGACCGCATGGAGATCATCGAGCTGTCAGGCTATGCCATAGAGGAGAAACTTGAGATAGCGCGTCGTCACCTGATGCCGCGTGTGCTTGAGGCGCACCGCCTCGCCCCCGACGACATGCGCATCGCCGACGCCGTCATGCGCCGTCTGATCGAGGACTACACCTCGGAGAGCGGCGTGCGCCAGCTTGAGAAGATGTTGGGCAAGATAGCCCGCCAGATAATAATGCGCGAGCAGAAGGGTGAGGCTCCGGCCGCAGAAATCACCGCCGCCGACCTTGAGAAGATGCTCGGCAAGGCGCGCTACCGCCGCGACCGTTACGAGGGGAACGACCTGCCCGGCGTGGTCACCGGGCTTGCCTGGACCGCTGTGGGGGGCGAGATACTTTTCATCGAGGCCGCGCTGATTCCGGGCAAGGATGGCAAGCTGTCGCTCACCGGCAATCTCGGCGATGTAATGAAAGAGTCGGCCACACTGGCCATGCAATACGTGAGGTCGCATGCCACCGAACTCGGCATCGACGCCACTGTGTTCGACAACCATACGGTGCATATCCATGTGCCGGAGGGTGCGGTGCCCAAGGATGGCCCCTCTGCCGGCGTTACGATGACCACCGCCATCGTGTCGGCGCTGACGGGGCGCAAGGTGCGCGACCATATCGCCATGACGGGCGAGATTACCCTCCGCGGACGTGTCACCGCCATCGGCGGTGTGAAAGAGAAGGTGCTGGCCGCCAAGCGCGCCGGCATAACCACCGTGATTCTGCCGCGCGACAACGAAAAGGATATACTTGAGATCGAGCCGGCATTCCTTGAAGGGCTTGAGTTCCATTACTTCGACCGCCTGACCGACCTGCTGGCGTTCGCCCTGGTGTAAGGTCTGAAGTCGGACAGATTAGACAAGTCGGACTCGTCGGAC
>USKE01000284.1 GCA_900555165.1 uncultured Porphyromonadaceae bacterium
TTCGGCAACGGGGCGCGCAGACTCTCGGCCAGCTGCCGGCCGTAGGCCACGAATCCGGTGCCAGAGTCGAGGGCGGCGTTCGAGGTATTTATCTGCCGCAGGGTCGACTCGAGGATGAGGATGCTCTGCGACAGTTTCTCTTTCAGCCGTGTATGCGAGTTGATGAACCGCTCGGGGTCGGCGAAACCGCTCCCCTCGAACGACTTCCAGTCGTTGCGCGCCACATCCTCAACGGGGAGCGACACCGCCACGCGGAAACGTCCGTCGGAGGCGGTGGTGGTCACCGAACGTGTCGGGAATGATGTAAACTGGTAGTCGACAGTCATCTGTGCTGTTTATACTGGAATATTTCCGGTCAGTCGGCGCATGGGGTGTCGAGCGGCTCGACCATATCGGCCGGCACGCTCACGGCCCATTTCAAAGCGGTGTCGGCGGTCAGGCGCAGCGCGAACGTAAGGTCTTCGCCGCGGCCGTAGACCACCCCCTCGTAACCCTCCATCACCCCGCCCGTGATGCGCACCCGTGTGCCGGGGCCGAGCGTGCGGGCGTCGGCCAGGGCCACGTCAGCGTCAGGGGTCAGACAACCGGTGTATTTGCGGAACCGCTCCATCTCGGCGTCGGGAATCACGGCGTATGGCGCGTCGGGGGTGTTTACAGTGCGGTAGCACCACGCCTTGTCGGCCATGCGGGCCATGACGGCGGCCACGCAGTCGGTGCGCGTCCTGAAGAACAGTATGCCGGGGAGGAACGGTTCGTCGTGAAACGTCAGTTTCTTCCCCTCGCGACGTGCCACACGGCGCGTGGGGTAGTAAAGGGCGACCGACGGGGAGGCTTCGGTTCCCTCTCCCACGGTGGCACGGATGTCGTCGGGGGTCACGCCGCGGCGCAGCCGCATCACATGCCAGCGCGGCGCGGCGGGGTTTATGAAGTCGGCCACACGGCATATCACGGACATGCGGTCGGCATCGTCAATGTCGGCGGCGCGCACCGGCGAAAGCCACGCACATTCCGGCGGCAGGTCGCCAATCACGGCCCGCGCTACAGCCGGTGCGACCCCGGCCTTGTGTGCGAAAGCGCCCCAGAGCGCCTTGATTTTCCCCACAGCCGAGCCATCGCCGTCGGCGAACACACCCATCGACCGGCCGGCATGACAGAGCGCGGCATCAAGCTCGCGGATTATCTGCGCGGGGCGCCGACGGCACTGCCCGAGGTCGAACACATATTGACGCCGGCACGAAACGCGCTGACGGTCAATAATCTCGGCCATCTGATCACACACCGGGTGCGACATATCGAATTTCATGCCGGCCACATCGGCAAGCGGCGTGCCGGCATCATAAAGCATATACATGAAAATGCGGCTCAGTGCCGCAGCCGACCCGTCGGCAGCCGCGCAACGCGCGGCCAGATCTTTCACTGCTTTCAGCCGGGCATCGCCAGGCACGGCGCATACCGCTCCGGAGGTGTCAAACACCTCACGCACAGTCTCAAACGGGTCATCCACCAGAGTCTCATCCCGACACGAATCGAGATACATGCTGTGCAGACGGCCGAAATAACGTTTACGGGTCGCCGGCGCTATGCCGAGCCACAGCATGTCTGAGAGCCACAGGCGCAGGTCATCTTCCGACGCGCCGCGCGCTCCCGATGCCAGGAACGAGCGGCATGCACGCCGCGTCATGGCATCCTTGGCCTCAGCCTCGGCAGTTACGACACAGAGCCTGAATCCGTCACCGCCACTTGATTGAGAATCAGCGGATTTACCACAAACAACGCCGCGACTCAAACCATCGGCGACGGATACAGGTTTTCTTCCCCCCGCCGCAGAACGTGCCGTTCCGCAACAGTGGTACGCCGTATGTATGTCAGCCACATATCTCATATAAACCGGTCAGTCACAACGACTTATCGACCGCACTCTAAATAAGAGACAAACACATAGTCTAACTTTCTGATAATTAACGGTGTAAAAATTGCAGTATGTGTAAAAAGCCGCAAATAAGGCGTTTTGCGGCACTTCGGGCAGGTGTTTTTAAGAGCGTAAAGTTGGTTATATTGGCATTTTAGCGTAACTTTGTACAGATTATGTATCTCTTATTTAGAGATATGGATATTTCTGAGCATCCGGTAAACATCGCAAAGCGATGTCCCTACATTCCGGCAACCGAGGCTACCTCACCTTACATACAGAAATTGGATGCAAAAAGCGCCCACCGCCTGTCGTCAAGACTGTCAGTGGGCGTTTTGTAGCCGGGAAAGGGGCGTGCGGAATGGAGTGGTCAGAACGTGGCGGGGTCGCGGCGGTGGGGATAGGCCGGATCGAAGAGCGAATTGAGGATATGCGCCAGGCGCAGACCGCCCGACACAAGCTGACGTTCGATTACCGGAGACCACAGCGCCACCTCGTCATACGAGAGTTTCGCGCCCTCGGGGGTGCGGGCATAGATGTCGGCGGCGATGCGGGTGGCATCCTGCGCCCAGTCGTCGAGGTTACCGCCGGCAACAACAAGCTGCTGCGCCTCGGGGAGACGGTCGAGCTGGTCGCGCCATTCGGTGTAACTCCAGCGGTGCGCCGACTCAAGCAGGTTTGTGTCCCAGATTCCGTGCAGGTTTGCGTCGCGGCCAAAATACTTTACCTTCACCGAATTGCCGCCACGGTCGGTCGAGCGGCCCATGTGCATCGGCTGGTGCATGTCGCCCACCAGGTGCACCAGCATCTTAAGGGCCAGCACACG
>USKE01000285.1 GCA_900555165.1 uncultured Porphyromonadaceae bacterium
CGTCTGCCGTGACATTCCGTGCCGGTGTGCCGACTGTCACACGGGGTCGGGGAGGGGTCTGCGGACGTGCCGGCACAGGGTCGATGACCGAATGTACCCCCACCGACGAGTGGAACGATTCGCGGTAACGGTCGAGCCGCTCGGCCGAGCGGTCGAAAGTCATGGCGGTACCCTGCATCAGTTTGAGGTATTTCGGATTTATGTCGCGCAGGAACGGCGACGGACGGCAGGCCATACTCTGACCGTTGCGGAACCGTGACGAGGTGTAAGACATCATACAGAACCGTTTGGCGCGGGTTATGGCCACATAGAGCAGACGGCGCTCCTCTTCGATTTCGGCAATCGAGCCCTGTGACATGGCGCTCGGGAACAGGTCATCTTCGACCCCTACTATGACAACGTTGCCGAATTCCAGGCCTTTTGAGGCGTGTACTGTCATCATCGTCACCTTCGGGCCCTCGGTATTCTTCTCCTTGTCATCCTGGTCGGTGGCAAGCGACACTTCGGCCAGGAAATCGGTCATGGAGACATCGGCGATACCCTCTTCGTTGCGCGAGTCCACGAATTCCTGCACGTTGGTCAGAATCTCCTGAAGGTTCTCCTGTTTCGACATGTTCTCGGGTGTGGTGTCGGTCATAAGCGACGTCAGCATGGCCGTGCGCGATATTATCATTGTCGCGAGCGCGGCGGCGTCGGCGCCATTCCGGTCAGCCTCTACGAATCCGGCCACCAGGTCGCGGAAACCGGCAAGTTTCCTCGCCGTGCCGGAATTGACTGAGAGCATGTATTTCTGCGGGTCGTTCAGCACCTCCCAGATGCTGACGCGTCCCTCTATGGCGGCGCGGGTCAGTTTACCCACGGTGGTCTCGCCTATGCCACGGGCCGGATAGTTGATGATACGCCGCAGGGCCTCGTCGTCGTCGGGGTTGACGGCGAGCCTGAAATATGCTATGGCGTCCTTGATCTCCTTTCGCTGGTAGAACGAGAGGCCACCGTAGATGCGGTAGGGGATATTGCGCTTGCGCAGGGCCTCCTCCAGTCGGCGGCTTTGCACGTTGGTGCGGTAGAGTATGGCGAAATCGTCCCACGTGTCGCCGGCCTCGACCTTGCGGCGCGCTATGCGCTCGGCGGTCATTCCGGCTTCCTCGTAGTCGGTGTAGCAGTTTATCACCTCGATTTTCGGGCCGACGTCGTTTTTAGAGAACACCTGTTTGCGTATCTGCTCGCGGTTCTTGTCGATCAGCGAGTTGGCGGCATCGACGATGTTTTGTGTCGAACGGTAGTTCTGCTCAAGCTTGAAGATGCGCAGGTCGGGGTATGCCTTGCGCAGATTGAGGATGTTGCGTATGTTGGCTCCGCGGAACGAGTAGATGCTCTGGGCGTCGTCGCCCACCATTGTCAGGGCGTTGGTCTTCTCGCACAGCTCGGTGACGATGCAGTGCTGGGCGAAGTTGGTGTCCTGGTACTCGTCGACGAGCACATATCGGAAGAAGTCGCGGTAATATGCCAGAACCTCGCGGTGCTCTTTCAGAAGCACGTTGGTGTAATAGAGCAGGTCGTCGAAGTCCATGGCTCCGGCCACGCGGCAGCGGGCACGGTAAGTGCGGTAGATGTCGACCGTCAGCGGCCGGCGTGCCGCGTGGTCGGCGGCTGTCAGGTCGGGGTCGGCGGCGTATGCGTCGGGCGAGATCAGCGCGTTCTTGGCCATTGAGATCACCCCCTGTATGGTCGAGGGCTTGTAAAGTTTCTCGTCAAGGTTCATATCCTTGATGATCTGCTTTATCAGCGCCTTCGAGTCGGCCGAGTCGTAGATGGTGAACGTGGGCTTGAACCCTATCAGGGCCGCGTTCTGTCTGAGAATGCGGCTGAAGATTGAGTGGAATGTGCCCATCCAGAGGCGCCGGGCGGTATCGTGCCCCACAAGGGCCTCGATGCGGTCGCGCATCTCGCGGGCGGCCTTGTTGGTGAACGTCAGCGCCATTATGCGCCAGGGTTCGTAACCCTGCGTGAGCAGATGCACGATCTTGTAGGTGAGCACGCGGGTCTTGCCCGACCCGGCGCCGGCAATGACGAGCTGGGGGCCGTCGCAGTATTCCACGGCCTCGCGCTGCTGGGGGTTGAGCTGTTCAAGATACTCCCGCGTCATACGAACCGGTTGCTCTGCGGGTTATACTCGAAACCTGCGGCGCCGAGTTTCTCCTCAAGCGCCGTGCGGTCCACCTCCATGTCGTCGCACAGACGGTCGAGCCCCTCGGGGTAATCGTCGCGCAGTCTGGTGTTTATGTAGCTGAGCAATATGATGGGATCCTGTGGTAGATTTTCCATGTACGGTCTGTTCTTTACTGCAAAGTTACTTAATTATGGCGTGTCTTTACGACTTTATGGGCGGAATTTTGTAACTTTGCTCAAAATTGGGCGGTTATCTCCGGGCGCATGAATCCGGTCGGCGGCCGCCTCAGACAACAGACCATGGAATTTACCACCGAATATTTCGCCGACGTGATCGAACACGGAATTGCGTCGCTGCAATATCCTGCACGTCCCGCAGGTCTCTATGAACCTATACGCTACACCCTTGAAGGGGGCGGAAAACGAATCCGTCCGGTGCTTCTGCTGGCCACAGCCGCCGCCTACGGTCTGGCTCCCGAGCGGGCGCTTGCTCCGGCTCTCGGCATAGAGCTGTTCCACAACTTCACCCTGCTGCATGACGATGTGATGGATAACGCCGAT
>USKE01000286.1 GCA_900555165.1 uncultured Porphyromonadaceae bacterium
TTTCTGGCGCGCCGCCATACCGTGGGGCTGCGCATGACGGTGGTGCTCAGTGACATCGCGCACGACGGCATGTCGGCCGAGGAGACCTACACCGAAATCGGCCGTCTGCTCCGGTTCCGCGGCGTCACGCGTCTGCTTGCCGGCGGCAAGGAGATTTCGGCTTACGCCTCGAAGTTCGCCGGACTCGACGCTACATTCTTCCCCTCGGTAAACGCTCTCTACAAGGCAATGACCACCAGTGACTTCTCGTCTGAACTGGTGCTGATAAAGGGTACGCCCGCCGAGACTTTCGACCGTTTCGCACGTCAGCTTGAGGCCCGCACCCACGAGACCGTGCTTGAGGTGAACCTCGACGCCATGGTGCAAAACTACAACTTCTTCCGCTCGCGCCTGCACCCCTCCACCGGCATTGTGGCCATGGTGAAGGCCTCGGGCTACGGTGCCGGGTCATACGAGCTGGCCAAGTCACTGCAGGCCCACGGCGCTGCTTATCTGGCGGTGGCAGTGCTTGACGAGGGTGTGGAACTGCGCGAGGCCGGCATCACCATGCCTATAATGGTGCTCAACCCCAAGGTGCTCAACTATCCGCAGCTGTTCGCAAACCGGCTCGAACCCGAAGTTTTCGATTTCAACATACTTGAAGAGATCATAGAGGCTGCCCGCCGCGCCGGGGTTAAGGATTATCCCGTACACCTGAAACTCGACACGGGCATGCACCGCCTCGGGTTCAGCGAGGATGAGATTGACCGCGTGATAGAGATCGTGAAGGGGCAGGACTCGATACGCATCTGCTCGGTGTTCTCGCATCTGGCCACGGCCGACTGCCTTGACATGGATCTTTACACACGCGCACAGCTCGAACTGTTCGACCGCTGTTCAAACCGCGTGCTCTCGGCCTTCCCGTACCGAATAATGCGCCATGTGCTCAACACCGCCGGAATCCTGCGGTTCCCCGAATACCAGTACGACATGGTGCGCCTGGGTATCGGCCTCTACGGCATACCCGTGCTTAACAACGGCATGGAGGATGGACTGCGCCCCGTGTCGACTCTCCGCTCAGTCATAATAGCCCTGAAACGTTTCCCCGCCGGTACGGCGATCGGCTACGGGCGCCGCGGACTCATACTCCACGACGACACGCTCATAGCCACCGTGCCCGTGGGGTATGCCGACGGCGTGAACCGTCACATGAGTTGCGGTCACTGCTCGTTTGTTGTCGGGGGCGTGAAATGTCCCACCGTGGGCAACATCTGCATGGACGTGTGCATGATCGATGTGACCGACGCCCCCTCGCCGCAGGTAGGTGACCCGGTGGTGATTTTCGGCCCCGAGAATCCGGTAACCGACCTTGCCCGCACGCTCGACACCATCCCTTACGAACTGCTGACTTCGGTCAGCCCCCGCGTGCGCCGTCTTTATTATCGCGAGTCATGATGCTGAGGCTGGTATATGTCATAATGGCGTTGCTGACGGCTTTCTGCGCGGGTGCGCAGAAAGTTGTCACCCCTGTGGTGCCCGACAGCGCGCGTCCGCCTCTTGAGGTGAGCGTGCTCACCGTAGATGCCGGACGCGACATCTATCAGCTCGAAGGGCACACGGCGCTGAGGCTCCGTCGCCCCGGCGAGTACGACATGGTTGTCAACTGGGGTGTGTTCGATTTCAACACGCCGAATTTCGTGTACCGTTTCACCAAGGGTGACGCCGAGTATTTCTGCGTGGCATACCCGTTCGGGATGCTGGTGCAGGAGTACACCCGCGAGCTCCGCGGCGTCACCGCCCAGATCATAGACATGACACCGGCCCAGGCCGACCGCCTGGAGGTTCTTGTGCGTGATAACCTGCGCCCCGAGAATGCAGCATACCATTACAATTACATCGGCGATAACTGCGCCACGCGCCCGCTGGTGCTGATAGAGCTGGCTATGGGCGATGCCATAGTACCCGTGCCGTCTGGCGATTTCGCCTACGGCCATACGGGCATCACCGACAGCTCGGAGGGTAGGGAACCCGTCACATTCCGTGACGAGATGACCCGCTACCATGCCAATTATCCCTGGTACCAGTTCGGCATCGATCTGGCTCTCGGTTCGGGTGTCGACCGCAATGCCTCGCCGCGCGAAAGGGCGTTCTCGCCACTTTACATGCACTATCTGCTCAAGGACGCCACCATTGACGGGAAACCCCTTGTGGCCTCTGAGCAGGAGATACTTCCCGGCACCCCCGGAGGCGTTTCAGAAGGCCCCACGCCCTGGTACGCCACCCCTATGGCGGTGTCAGTGTGTCTGCTTGTCATCACCATGGCGCTGACAGTCAGCGATATCAGGCGCCGCCGGCTGTCGCGGTGGTTCGACTCGGTGCTCTACGGCATCTTCTTCCTGGCCGGGTGTCTGCTCACATTCCTCATTTTCGTGAGCGTGCACGAGGCCACCTCGCCCAACTGGCTCTATCTCTGGCTTAACCCCCTCTGCATCATACCTGCGGCGGGAATATGGATAAAAAGTTGCCGCAGTGTGGTTTATTGGTATCAATTTTGTAACTTTGCACTGTTGATACTGCTCCTTGCGGGGCATTATTTCATCGGGCAGGCCATGAACGCGGCTTTCCCGGTGCTGATTGCGTGTGACATGACACGCTCTTTCGCATATATTTACCTGTATAGAAAGACAAGAGATTGAAACAACCTGCTGACAACCGCAACCGCCGTTTCACCCGGTCGATGGCAGCCATGCT
>USKE01000287.1 GCA_900555165.1 uncultured Porphyromonadaceae bacterium
TGGCCTCGGCACAGGCTGTCACCCGCCGCCCCTCGCTGGTGGTGGGTATCGTTGTCGACGGTCTTTCGATGGACTATATCGAGCTGTTGCGCGACCAGTTCGGCGAGAACGGTTTCCGCCGTCTGCTCGAACAGGGTCTCGCGATACCCGATGTGGATTACGGCACGAATGTCGACGCCACGGCCGCCACGGCGATGATCTTCACCGGCGCGGCACCCGAGGTGAACGGCATACCCGCCGCGACGGTCTACAACCGCGACACGCGCCGTTCCGAGCCGGTGCTGAACGACCCCTCGACAATCGGCAACTTCACCGACGAGACCCTCTCGCCCAAGGGTATAGAGGCCTCGACACTGGCCGACGAGGTGCGCATCGACGGCGGCGGGGTAGGGTATGCCTATTCAATAGCCCCAGACGCCGCGCAGGCCATCATAATGGCCGGACATGCCGGCAACAGCGCCTTCTGGATCAACGACCTCACCGGCAAATGGGCCACCACCACATTCTACAAGGACCTGCCCACGGCGCCGCAGACGGCCAACCATACCGCTCCGCTGCAGATGCGGCTCGACACCCTGCAGTGGGTGCCATCGGTTGCGCTTGACCGTTATCCCGATCTGCCGGCCCACAAGAAACTATATCCGTTCCGCAACATATTCCAGCGCGGCCAGGCGAACCGTTTCAAGGCTTACAAGAACTCGCCGATGGTCAACAGGGACATCACCGCAATGGCGGCCGATTACCTGAAGACACTGGCCCTGGGGAAGCGCGAGGCCACCGACATGCTGTCGCTGGGCTATACCCTGCAGCCGTACATCTACGGCCGCGAGGCCGACGCGCGCCTTGAGCTGATGGACAGCTATCTGCGCCTTGACCGCGACCTGGCTCGCCTGTTCGACGCTATCGACCGCCAGGGCCCGGGCATGGACCGCACGCTGGTGTTCGTGGCCGGCACGCCGCTGACACGCCGCCAGCGTCGCGACGACGAGAAATGGGCCGTTCCCTACGGCGAATTCTCTTCGCGCAAGGCCGTGTCGCTGCTCAACATGTACCTGATGGCCATCTACGGCAACGGCGACTGGGTGTCGGGCTATCATGACGGACAGCTTTTCCTCAACCACAAACTTATAAAAGACCGGGGCAAAGACCTCGGCGAACTGCGCCGCGAGTCGGCCAGGTTCCTCACACGTATGGCCGGTGTGCGCCAGGCCTGGACGGCCGGCGACGTAATCGACCGCCGCGCCGGCGAGGACCCCGAGGTCACGCGCCGCAACACATACGTGCCATACGCCGGCGATGTGGTAATATCCATCGCCCCCGGCTGGCAGGAGACCGACGACGATTCAGACACCGAGCGCCCGCAGACCATAGTGCGCGCCGGCGCCCCGATCGCGCCGGTGTTCATCATGGCCCCCGGTGTGGCTCCGCGCACCGTCACCACCGGTGTCGACGCCCGTGCCATCGCTCCCACGGTGGCGGGGATTCTGCGCATACGCGCCCCCAACGGCGCATCGCAGCCCCGCATCAGGTGAACATCCGTCCCGGATGCACCTGCGCGTCTCTCCAAGCCACCCGTTATTCTCATCACAAAACTGACAACACTTACAAATATATGTCTCTGACAACCTTCCTGAGCAAGATTTTCGGCAACAAGTCACAGCGTGACCTCAAGGAAATCAAGCCCATAATCGACAAGATAAACGCCCTCGGGCCCCAGCTCAAAGAGCTCTCCAACGACGAACTCCGCCACAAAATCGATGAGGTGCGCGCCGACATCGCCGCCGCCATCAAGGCCGACGACGAGGCCGTGGCCGAGCTCCGCACCAAAATCGACGATCTCCCCTTCGACAAACGTCAGCCGCTGTGGGACGAGATCGACAAGCATGAGAAGAATATCCTCGACATACTTGAGGAGCAGCTTGACAGCCACCTCCCCATCGTGTTCGCCACAATGCGCGAGACCGCCGCACGTTTCGCCGCCAACGAGACCGTAGAGGTCACCGCCACCGACATGGACCGCGAGCTTGCCGCCCAGGGGCGCGACTTCGTGACCATCGAGGGTGACAAGGCCCTCTGGAAAAACCACTGGATGGCCGGCGGCAACGAAATCGCCCTGAAGGAGATTCCGGCCGGCGTCTCGCAGATCGTCAACGTCGACGCCGCGACGATCGCCAACCGTCCGGCGTCGAACCCGCTGGCCTCGTTGCAGGGCCGCGTGGCCGGCGTGCAGGTGGTCAACTCCTCGCAGGACCCCGGCGCCTCGTCGACGGTCCGCATCCGCGGCAACTCGTCGCTCAACGGTTCGAACGCTCCGCTGGTGGTCATCGACGGATTCCCCTGGGGCGATGCCGGCGACCTGAAACAAATCAACCCGCAGGACATCGTTTCGATGGAGGTGCTCAAGGATGCCTCGGCATCGGCCATCTACGGTTCGCGCGGCGCCAACGGCGTGATCCTCATCACCACGCGCAAGGCGCAGGAGAACGTGACGCGCATCACGCTGCGCCAGCAGACGACCGTTTCGGGATTCAGCTCCGAGCTGAACCTCTGGCGCGATCCCGTGCTGATGGCGATGCTCTCGAACGAAAGCAGCATCAACGCCGGACTGACGCCGACCTACATCGGTGCGACCAATGCCAACGGCGTCTATTATCCCTCGATTGCGGAGTTGCAGACGACCTGGACGACCAACACGCGCTGGGACGACCTGGTCTTCCGCCCGCCGCCC
>USKE01000288.1 GCA_900555165.1 uncultured Porphyromonadaceae bacterium
AAGTTTGCATTGCATGGCGGGATGGTGATGGGGTGGGTTATGGGGTGGGTTAGGGGAATGTGACTTATGTAACGTATGTGGCTTATGTAGCTTATGAGAATCAGAAAGGCGATGTGCCGCCCCGCTTGCGGGAACACGGCGCATCGCCTTTGTTGTCTTGCCTTGCGGCGGCGAGTCAATGCCTCGGTTGTGAGGGGGTTATGCCTCGGCCGCGGGCTGTACGTTGATGAACTGGCGGCCTTCTTTTCCGCTGGTGAACACCACGGTGCCGTCAACAAGAGCGTAGATAGTGTGGTCTTTGCCCATGCCTACGTTCAGGCCCGGGTGATGCACTGTACCGCGCTGACGTTTGATGATGTTGCCTGCTTTGGCGAACTGGCCGCCAAAAATCTTAACACCGAGTCGTTTCGATTCCGACTCACGGCCGTTCTTCGACGAGCCTACACCTTTCTTATGTGCCATGTTGTGTTGTCAGGATTTTTGGTTAAGCAATGACGTCTTTGATCACAATCTGAGAGAACATCTGGCGATGTCCGTTTTTGCGACGGTAGTCGTTGCGGCGTTTTTTCTTGAAAACGATGACTTTGTCGCCTTTCACGAGGGGACGTTTAACCTCGCAAACAACTTTTGCCCCTTCCACGGTGGGCGCGCCGACTTTGACGGCACCGTCGGCATCTACGAGGAGAACGCGGTCGAACTCTACGGTTGCGCCCTCTTTGGTCTCGTCGCCGAGATAGTGGACATACAGGAATTTGCCGGCCTCGGCTTTGAACTGCTGTCCCTGGATTTCTACGATAGCGTACATTAAAGCTATGATAATTAATAGGTTATACCCGTGGGCGAACCGTCTCCGGCTACTTATTCCAAGCCCACTGCGGCCAAAAATGCTTGCAAAGTTAGGCATTTTCCCGCTGACTCACAATATTTTCGCCGAAAATTTATTTGCCCGCCTCACGCAGAATTGTTAATTTTGCGTCAGAATTTAATTGGGGGAGTTTGCGGAACCCGGCAGTGATTGGCCGTAGAATCGGTTCCGAACCACCCTCTCTGACCTCAACAGCTACTCCGATGGGTACCAACAACAGCGGGGAACGGCGCGACTCGGTCGTGATCATCCCCATGTACAACGAGAAAGAGAACGCCGCCGCCATCATCGACGCCGTGATGGCCCTGCCGCACGGGTTTGACGTGCTGGTGGTCGACGACAATTCGCCCGACGGCACCGCCGACATCGTCCGCTCGAAGATGCAGCAGTATCCCGGCCGGGTCGACATCATCTGCCGCGCCGGCAAGGTCGGCCTCGGCACAGCCTACATCGAGGGGTTCCGCCGCGCACTTGACCGCGGATATGACTTCGTGTTCGAGATGGACGCCGATTTCTCGCACGACCCCAAAGACCTCGAACGCCTCTACGAGGCTTGCGCCACCGGGGGCATGGATGTGGCCGTGGGCTCGCGCTATCTCACGGGCGTGAATGTGGTGAACTGGCCCATGGGGCGCGTGCTCATGTCATATTTCGCCTCGAAATACGTGCGGTTCGTCACCGGACTCGATGTTCACGACACCACGGCCGGATTCTGCTGTTACCGCGCCGAGGTGCTGCGCACCATGGAGCTTGACAAGATCCGTTTCAAAGGGTACGCCTTCCAGATCGAGATGAAATTCACTGCCTCGAAATGCGGTTTCCGCGTCGGCGAGGTTCCCATTGTGTTCGTGAACCGTGTGCTCGGCACGTCAAAGATGTCGTCTGGTATCTTCGGCGAGGCGCTGTTCGGCGTCATAAAGCTGAAAGTGGGGTCGTGGGGCCGCAAGTTCCCGCAGAAACAGACAGCGACACGCCCATGAGACTGATAGCCAACGCAGAGGTCATAAACGACGGGCGCCGTCGGACTGCGGTCATCACCGTGGGCGACGACGGACTCATAGCATCCGTCGACCCCGGGCATGTCGACCTGCGCGACATCGACCCCGCGGCATACGCCGTAACCGACGCCGAAGGGCTGTGGGCCCTCCCCGGCGTGATTGACGAGCATGTGCATTTCCGCGATCCAGGCATGACCGAGCGCGGCGACATCGCCACCGAGAGCCGCGCAGCCCTGGCAGGGGGCGTCACCACATGTTTCGACATGCCCAACACCCGCCCGGCCACCGTCACCCCCGGGGCCTGGGAGGCCAAGATGGAGCGTGCGGCCGCCGTTTCGGCTGTGAACTACGCCTTCTTCCCCGGCGTGACCGACGACAACCTCGACCTGCTCTGCGCCATGGACCAGAGCCGCATCCCCGGCGTGAAACTCTTCATGGGCGCCTCTACCGGCGGCATGTGCACCGATTCGGCCGACGCCCTGGCACGGCTTTTCGCCACATACCGCGGCATCATAGCGGTGCATGCCGAGGATGGCCGCGTGATCGACTGCAACCGTGCCCGGCTGGCCGCGCAGTACCCCGACGGGATACCGGTGTGGATGCACCGCGACGTGCGCGACACCCGTGCCTGTGTGGCCGCCACCGAGCGTGCCGTGCGTCTGGCACGCGAGCATGACGCCCGTCTGCATGTGATGCACATCTCAACCGCCGACGAACTCCGTTTCTTCACACCCGGCGACGTGTCCGGGAAACGCATAACCGCCGAGACCTGCCCCCACTACCTGATATGGGGCGACATCCCGGCCTCTGACGGCCCGCTGGCCCACCTCACCAAATGCAAGCCCGCCATAAAGGGGC
>USKE01000289.1 GCA_900555165.1 uncultured Porphyromonadaceae bacterium
GTCATGAACCGAGACCGACAGAAAGACCCTCATGGCCAAAGCCGCCGGAATCCGGAGCACAGCCGTGAAAAACCTCACGCAGATTGACGGCACCTTCCCCGCCTCAGGCCACCGGCGCATGCTGATGCTGCTCATAAACTTCGCCGATACCGAGCCGACATACACGCGTGAGGATTTTGACGACTACATGAACCAGGCCAACTACGGCAACATCGGCAGTTTCCGTGACTATTACCTTGAAAACTCATACGGCGCGCTCGATGTCGAGACCACCGTCACGCGATGGATAACGCTCCCCTACCCGAAAAGCTATTACGGCGCCGAGCAGGTGCCAGCGATGATTGCCGAAGCACTGGGCGCCATAGCCGGAGAAACAGACCTCAAACAGTTTGACAACGACGGCGACGGCATTCTCGACGGCCTGGCCGTCATCCACCAGGGCACGGGGCAGGAAGCGTCAGGAAACATCGACGACATCTGGTCGCACTCGGCAATGATATACAACATGGAGTTCGGCGGCGTGCAGGTGCGCCGCTACACCATACAGCCCGAGATTCTCGCCACTACCGGCAAAATCTCTACCATAGGCGTGA
The DNA here is from genome assembly GCA_900555165.1 of uncultured Porphyromonadaceae bacterium. Taxonomy (GTDB): domain Bacteria; phylum Bacteroidota; class Bacteroidia; order Bacteroidales; family Muribaculaceae; genus UBA7173. The sequence continues at coordinate 594 of USKE01000289.1, forward strand.
TGTGCCATGAGTTCGGGCACAACCTCGGAGCGCCTGATTTCTACGATACCGACTATGACGGCACCGGAGGCACATATCCCGGCACCGGGGTATGGGACATCCTCGGCTCGGGAGCCTGGAACGGCGAACACGGCAACCGCCCCGCCGGCATAAACATGTGGCAGAAAATACAGTTCGGATGGGTCACGCCCGTCACCCTCGACGCCTCGGCCAGGATAGACGACATGCCCGCCGCATACGACGCCCCTGCGGCCTACCGTTTCGACACCACAGTGCCCGACGAATATTTCATAATCGAAAACCGCCAGCAGAAAGGCAATTTCGACATGGCTCTCCCGGGCCACGGCATGCTCATATACCATGTCAACGAGAACATGATCGACAAGACCATCACCGCCAACACCCTCAACGTCACATACCCCCAGGCCATATACACCGTCTGCGCGGGCAGTGAGCGCGACCCGTCAGACTTCGGGCCGGCCAGCTACGGCAACATAAACAGTCACGAGGCGCCCTTCCCCGGACAATACAATGTCACCGGGTTCAACGACCGCACCATACCATCCACAAAATCAATCAGCGGACGACGCTCATACCGCGGACTGTCTGACATCACGGAAAATGCCGACGGCACAGTAAGTTTCAGCTATACACGCGAAACGGCTCCCGGCTCGCCCAAAGCACTCGCCGCAACAGTCTCGAAAGGGGTAGTCACCCTCACATGGCAGGCTCCCGACGACATCCCGGGCCCTGTGTCATACACCGTGTACCGCAACGGAGACCCCCTGGCGGAAGTGACAGAGCCAGGATATACCGACACCGACACCGAGGGGATGCTCGCGGCCACATACGACGTCGACGCCACCTACGACACCGGGCTCACCTCGCCCTACGTGTCGGTCGGCATCACCCTCCCTGACAACAAGGCCTCTGACCTCACCGCCAGCCAGCAGAGCGACGGCACCGTCACCCTCGGCTGGAATGTCAGCACGCGGCTTACCCGCATGGCTCCAGACGCAAGCGAGAATTATATCCTGACCGACTACCCGGCACGCGAACTGGAATACGTGCACCGTTTCCGCGCACAGGACCTGGCCATTTACAAAGGCTACCGTCTGCGCCGCATAGCATTCTATCCGTGCCAGTCGCCGCAGACCGCGACCTGCACCCTGCGCGTTTGGAGCGCCGAACCCGGCTCGACAGATAACGCCACCATCGTCTCCGAACGCACGCTCAAGGAGTTCGGCTCAACGGTATGGAACAATGTCATGCTGACACAACCGGTTGAAATCACCGGCGAGACAGACATCTGGATCGGCGTACACACCTCGGCCCCCGGCGGCGTGGTGCGTCTGCTTTCAGACAAGGGGCCTGCGGTAAAAGGGTACGGCAACCTGATACGCATCGACGGTTCCGGCTGGGAACCTGACACATATTCACCCGGCAACATATTCTGTTACGCCACACTGGCCGAACCGGTTTCAGTGATGGAACTCCCCGCTCCCGGTTTCGACACCGAAGGTACCGACCCGGAACTCGACATGTTCTTCCCCATCGGATTCACCGTGGAGCGCGACGGCACACGCATCGGCACCACGGCCACGGCCACGTTCACTGACCCCGAAGTCCCCGCGCCGGGCACGCACACCTATTCCGTAAGCTCACTCTATGCCGGCTCAAACGAGTCACACGCCATATCGGCCGACATCGAAATCATAAACGATGCCTTGACCGAGATTCCGGCTTACGGTGACGCTCCGGCCATCTATCTCGACCTGCAGGGCATACGTGTGAGCCGTCCTGAAAAGGGGAATATCTATATCCGCATAAAGAATGGCACCGCCGACAAGATAAGATACTGACCCGCCGACAGGTATTCACCGCAGCGCACGCGCCGTCATTCGCCGTCACTCGCCCAGAGTGGCGAGGGTGGCGGCGCGGTCGGCGTCAAGCTGTGCCGCCAGGGCGTCCAGCGAGTCAAAACGGCGTTCGGCGCGCAGACGCTCCACGAACTCAAGCGTGACCTCACAGCCATAGAGATCGGCGTCAAGCCCGATGAGATGGGCCTCGACAGTAGTGTCGAGGGCCTC
>USKE01000290.1 GCA_900555165.1 uncultured Porphyromonadaceae bacterium
TGTAGTGGTTTACCATCGAATCCATCGCCCCGGCCGACACGCCGAAAAACAGGCGCGGACGCCCGAATTTCCTGAAGTCGCGCAGGTCATCCTGCCAGTTCGGCTGTGGAACGATGGCCACCCGGTAGCCGCCGATCTCATACAGCGTGCGGCCTATGACAGCGGCGCCGAACGAGGGGTGATCCACATACGCGTCGCCTGAAAAAATCACCACATCCACCTCGTCCCACCCGTGCAGACGCATCTCTTTTACGGTGGTGGGGAGGAAGTCGGTGAGCTGATGCCGCGGCGCAGCGGCCTGACGACCGTTGTTTTCTGTATGTCTTGTCATGCTTTCTCTGCCAGACTCTCAAGTTTAAGTATTTCGTCACGCAAACGTGCGGCCTCCATGAACTCCATTCGTTTGGCGGCGGCGACCATCTCGGCGCGCATCTTGGTGATGGAGCGCTGCATGTCGGCCTTGCTCATGTAGGGTATTACCGGATCGGCGGCGATGTCGACCGACGTGGTGTATTCGTTCTCGTACGGCACCACAAACGGATTTGCCACCGGTTTCCCCTGTTTCTTGCCGTCGCGGCGCGAGGGAGCCGACTGTTTCTGCCTGTTCTCTTCCGAATTGAGGTCGAGACCGACGATATGGTTGCGGGCCTTGACGATGGCCTGCGGTGTGATGCCGTGCGCCTCGTTATAGGCGAGCTGTTTGGCGCGGCGACGCTCGGTCTCGTCGATGGTAAGCTGCATCGAGTCGGTAATCTTGTCGGCATACATGATGACCATGCCGTTCAGGTTACGCGCGGCACGACCGACGGTCTGTGTGAGCGAGCGGTGCGAGCGCAGGAAACCCTCCTTGTCGGCGTCGAGAATCGCCACAAGCGACACCTCGGGCAGGTCGAGACCCTCGCGCAGAAGGTTCACACCCACAAGCACATCGTAGACGCCGGCGCGCAGGTCGTCGAGAATCTTGATACGGTCAAGCGTGTCGACGTCAGAGTGTATGTAAGCTGTCTTGATGTTGAGTTTCGTCATGTAGTCGGTAAGCTCCTCGGCCATGCGTTTCGTGAGGGTGGTCACAAGCACGCGCTCGTTGCGCTGGCGGCGCTGCTCAACCTCCTCAAGCAGGTCGTCGATCTGATGCTCGGTGCCGCGTACCTTTATAACCGGGTCGAGCAGACCGGTAGGGCGTATCACCTGCTCGACAATGACCCCCTCGCTCTTCTCAAGCTCGTAGTCGGCGGGGGTGGCGCTGACATATATCATCTGGTTGGTGAGCGACTCGAATTCCTCGAAACGGAGCGGACGGTTGTCGAGCGCCGACTGCAGGCGGAAACCATAGTCGACCAGATTCTGCTTGCGCGAGAGGTCGCCGCCGTACATGGCCCTGATCTGGGGCACCGTCACGTGGCTCTCGTCGATAATGGTAAGGAAATCCTTCGGGAAATAGTCGAGCAGGCAGAACGGCCGCATTCCGGGCTGGCGCCCGTCGAAATAGCGGCTGTAATTCTCTATGCCGGGGCAATGGCCCACCTCGCGTATCATCTCTATGTCATACGACGTGCGCGTCATAAGGCGGTGCGCCTCAAGGGGTTTCCCTTCGAGGGTGAACTGGTCGGCCTCCTTGCCCAGGTCGACCGACATCTGTGCCAGAGCCGAACCCTGGCGCTCGCGCGAGGTTACAAACAGGTTGGCCGGGTAAATCTTGAACTGGTCCTGGGAACCGAGCGGAGTGTTGTCAATGGGGTGCAGTGTCGAAATCGCCTCGATCTCGTCGCCCCAGACCCGCACGCGGCAGATGATGTCTTCGTAGGCCAGCCGTATGTCTACGGTATCACCTTTTACACGGAAATTACCGCTGTTGAGCTCTATCTCGTTGCGCGAGTAAAGCGCCTCGGCCAGACGGCGCATGAAGGCGTTTCGCGTAATCTTCTGCCCTACCCTTATGTCGATGACGTTGGCATTGAAATCCTCGGGATTTCCCATACCGAACAGGCAAGACACCGAGCTGATCACCACCACGTCGCGGCGCCCCGACAGCAGGGCCGACGTGGTGGCCAGACGCAGTTTCTCTATCTCGTCGTTGATCATCAGGTCTTTCTCGATGTATTTGTCGACCGACGGGATGTATGCCTCGGGCTGGTAATAGTCGTAATACGACACGAAATACTGCACCGAGTTCTCCGGGAAAAACTGCTTGAACTCGCTGTAAAGCTGTGCGGCCAGTGTCTTGTTGTGGCTCAGTATCAGCGTGGGGCGTTTGACCTGCTCTATGACGTTTGCCATGGTGAAGGTCTTGCCCGAGCCGGTCACGCCGAGCAGGGTCTGCGCGGGGAGCCCTTCGTTCACCCCCCTCACAAGCTCGGCGATGGCCTCGGGCTGGTCGCCTGTAGGCTGATATATCGAACTAAGTTTGAAATCCATAGTATTCTATAACGTATTACGACACACGATATTTGAGAATGTCTGATAATATCTGTTAAAACATTTCTCAGGCTCCGAACCGGTTGATTATCCCGGCAATATCGCGGGCATCGGCCGGCGTGGTGCAACGCGATATGGGGAGCGAGATGTACTCGCCGGCGAGCCGCTCGGTGACCGGGAGCGAGAGGTGCGCCATCTCTTCGGCATAACATGGCTGACGATGCACCGGCACGGGATAGTGCACGGCGGTACCCACGCCG
>USKE01000291.1 GCA_900555165.1 uncultured Porphyromonadaceae bacterium
CCTGGATCGACCGCGCCGAGGGCGAGCCGATGCCCCTCTGGGTAAAGCCCTCGAAACCCCTCACCGCCACCGACATGAAGTGGATGATGCGCGACCATTTCGAGAACACCCCCTACGACATGACCAAGGATGTGGGCGCCGCCCCCTACGGCGTGCCCTACCGCTGGCGCCCGATGACATTCAAGGTCGACGGCAACGAATACACCCACGAGCGCGCCATCGCCACCCAGCAGACAGGTTTCTCGTTCGTTGCGCAGCTCGACGGCCGCGCGCCCGAATCGATGCGCGGTCTGCTCTGGTTCGGCACCGACGACGCCAACACCTGCGTCTACCTGCCCGTGTTCTGCTCGGTCACCAAAGCCCCCACCCAGCTGGCACACGGCGATGTCAACACCCTCGACCTCAATTCTAACTTCTGGGTCAACAACCTCGTGGCCAACCAGGCCTACAACCGCTACTCGCAGATGATCCCCGACATCCGCCGCGTACAGAAAGCACTCGAGGACTCAATCGCCGAGGATGTGCGCGTGGCACGCGAACAGCTCCCCGCCTTCGCGCCCGCCGAACAGCGCGAGCTCACACAGGATCTGGCCGACATCTGGGCCAAGAAAGCCACCGACGCCTACCGCGACCTGGCCTCGTTCCTGTTCGTGCGGTTCATGGACGGCAACCGCAAGAAGACCGACGACGCCCACCGGTTCATGAAATCCGAGTACGGCACGCCGCTCTACCCCGAGTTCCCCGGCTATGACGACGAGCGCTACTTCCGCAACATCGTCAACGAGACCGGCGACCGCCTCCGCGTCCGCGACATAAAATACTGACCAGTCACAGTCACCGCCGTTTCAACCACACAATGAGATCTACCGACGAACTTGCCGGGTGCTCGCTCCTCGGAGCGGGCTCCACGGCCTACCCCACCGACTACGCTCCCGGCGTGCTCGAGACATTCGACAACAAACACCCCGGCCGCGAATACGTCGTGACCTTCAACTGCCCCGAATTCACCTCGCTCTGCCCCAAAACCGGGCAGCCCGACTTCGCGCGCATCATCATAAACTACATCCCGCGCCGGCGCATGGTCGAGAGCAAGAGCCTCAAACTCTACCTCTTCTCGTTCCGCAACCACGGCGACTTCCATGAAGACTGCGTGAACATCATCCTCAACGACCTCTGGGAGCTTATGGAGCCCCGCTACATCGAGGTGCGCGGCATCTTCACCCCGCGCGGCGGCATCTCCATCCACCCGTTCGCAAACCGCGCCGACGACGAACACCAGGCACTGGCCGACCGGCGTCTGGCAGCCGCGTTCGATTTCGACCCCGCCGAAAAACTCCGCTGACACATCCACCACATGGCAAAAGACTCGCTCATAGTCCTTTCCGGCGGAATGGACTCAACCACCCTGCTATACGACCGCGCCGACCGCATCGCCCTGGCCGTGACATTCCACTACGGCGCCAACCACAACGAACGCGAGGCCGAATGCGCCCGCTACCACTGCCGGCGCCTGGGTATAGAGCATATCGAAATACCCCTCGGATTCATGGGCCGATACTTCGAAAGCTCGTTGCTCAGCGGCGCCGACGCCATCCCCGAGGGGCATTACGCCGACGACAACATGCGCTCGACCGTCGTGCCCTTCCGCAACGGCATCATGCTCGCCGTGGCCGCCGGACTCGCCGAGAGCCGCGGCCTCACCACCGTGATGCTCGCCAACCATTCGGGCGACCACACCATCTACCCCGACTGCCGCCCCGGATTCGTCAACGCCATGGCCCGTGCCATCGCCGAGGGCACATTCGCCGGCATCAGCCTTGAATGCCCCTACACCCGGCTCACCAAAGGCGAGATCTGCCTGCGCGGGCTGCAGCTCGGCGTCGACTACGACCACACCTACAGCTGTTACAAAGGTGGCGCCGAGCCCTGCGGCCGGTGCGGCACCTGTGTAGAGCGCGCCGAGGCCCTTGCCTACGCCCGCGAGCGCTTTGACCCCGCGCACCCCTGATTTTCACATAAACTACCTGGCATCCGTTACCACAATGTTGCCAAAACGGACAATTTTAGCCAATATTAACAAATTTTAACCGCATTTTGGTGAACAATCGGCCCGAAACATTGTAATTTTGCCACGCAATCCCACCGCGGATTGTCCCCTATTTTCGATTGTTAGACGAAAAGAACATACATACTTGAATTTTGGTTATGAGGGAGGTGTGTTTCTGTGAAGAAACACACTTTTCGTATATATGCACCACGTATGCAGCCTGCAGTCACGCCACAGGCCGCGTGCTATCTGAGCACCCTAAGCCGGCCGTTCACGATATACAGACCGCCCGACGGATTGACGACCCTGCGTCCGCACAGGTCATAGCACACCGGCTCGCCATCATCCCGGTCAGCGCTGACATCGGTTACCGGAGTCGGGCCGCCCCCGTCAACATCCCCCATATAATTGAAAAGCCACTCATTGGCATCCTCCGAGTATGTCTCGTACCACAGATTTATGGCATAATCCTGCGCGGCCGCCCCGCAGTTCATATACCAGTGCTGCGAGCGTTCGGTAGCTATGGCACAATACGACTCGCCCGTAGCGACATCCACACCGCTCAGCGTGTCAGACGTAACGAAGATAAATCCATATTTCCCGGTGTTAC
>USKE01000292.1 GCA_900555165.1 uncultured Porphyromonadaceae bacterium
CTCGGTAACACACGAGACCTCAGCCTTCTTCGAGCCGGCGCTCGACTATATCGTCTGCAAGATTCCGCGCTGGGATCTGGGCAAGTTCCACGGCGTGCGCCGCGAGATCGGCTCGTCGATGAAGTCGGTCGGCGAGGTCATGGCCATCGGCCGCACCTTCGAGGAGGTTATCCAGAAAGGCCTGCGCATGATCGGCCAGGGCATGCACGGGTTCGTCGGCAACCACGAGATGAAGATCGACAGCCTCGACCACGCGCTGGCCGAGCCTACCGACAAGCGCATCTTCGTCATCGCCGAGGCTATGAAGAAAGGCTATACCGTTGAGCGCATCCACGAACTCACCAAAATCGACCGCTGGTTCCTTGAGAAACTGCACCACATCATCGTCACCGACGATGCCATGCACGCCTACAACAGCCCCGAGGAGTTGCCCGTCGACCTGCTCAGGCTTGCCAAAGAGCAGGGTTTCAGCGATTTCCAGATTGCCCGCGCGACACTCAAGGAGAAAATGGACATCACCGGCGCCGACAACATGCGTGTGCGCGAGCGCCGTCTGAAAGAGGGCATCGTGCCCGTGGTGAAACAGATCGATACCCTCGCCGCCGAATACCCCGCGCAGACAAACTACCTCTATCTCACCTACAACGGCTCTGAGAATGACGTGAAGTACACCGGCGACCACCGCTCGGTGGTGGTTCTCGGCTCGGGCGCATACCGCATCGGCTCGTCGGTAGAATTCGACTGGTGCTCGGTGAACGCGCTTATGACCGCCCGCAAGGAGGGTTACCGCTCGGTGATGATAAACTACAACCCCGAGACCGTGTCGACCGACTACGACATGTGCGACCGCCTGTACTTCGACGAGCTCACATTCGAGCGCGTCATGGACATCCTCGACCTTGAGTTGCCCCACGGCGTAATTCTCTCGGTGGGCGGTCAGATTCCCAACAACCTGGCCACACGTCTCGACAACGCCGGCATAAACATCCTGGGCACATCGGCCGCATCGATCGACAACGCCGAAGACCGTCATAAATTCTCGGCCATGCTCGACCGCATCGGTGTTGACCAGCCGCGCTGGCGCGAGCTCACCAGTTTCGACGACATCGACAAGTTCATAGCCGAGGTCGGGTTCCCCGTGCTGGTGCGTCCCAGCTACGTGCTTTCGGGCGCCGCCATGAACGTATGCTCAAACGAGGAGGAACTTCACCGGTTCCTGCGCCTTGCCGCAAACGTATCGAAACAGCACCCCGTCGTGGTCACCGAGTTCGTGCAGAACGCCAAGGAGATCGAGATGGATGCCGTGGCGCAGAACGGCGAGATCAAGGCATATGCCATCTCTGAGCACATCGAGTTCGCCGGCGTGCACTCTGGTGACGCCACCATCCAGTTCCCCCCGCAGAAACTGTATGTAGAGACCATGCGCCGCATCAAGAAGGTGTCGGCACAGATTGCCGAGGCCCTGAACATCTCAGGTCCGTTCAACATCCAGTTCCTGGCCAAGAACAACGACATAAAGGTTATCGAATGCAACCTGCGTGCGTCGCGCAGTTTCCCCTTCGTGAGCAAAGTGCTCAAGCTCAACCTCATCGACCTGGCCACCAAGGTGATGCTCGGCATAAAGGTCGACAAGCCCGCGAAATCACTCTTTGACCTCGACTATGTGGGCGTGAAGGCCTCGCAGTTCAGTTTCTCACGCCTGCAGGGCGCCGACCCCGTGCTGGGTGTCGACATGGCGTCGACCGGCGAGGTCGGCTGTCTGGGCGACGACCCGGGCGAGGCAGTTCTGCTGGCCATGCTCTCGGTAGGCTGCCGCGTGCCGCGCAAGGGCGTGCTGCTCTCAACCGGCACACCGCGCCAGAAGGCCGACATGCTCGACGCCGCACACCGCCTGCACAACCACGGCGTGACAATCTACGCCACCCCCGGCACCCAGCGGTTCCTTACAGAAAACGGCATACCCGCCCTGCCGGCATACGTGCCCTCCGAGCCCGACAAGCACCCCCAGGCACTGCAGCTCCTGCACGACAAGATGGTTGACTTCGTGGTCAACCTGCCCAAGAACCTCTCGTCGACAGAACTGTCGAACGGCTACAAGATACGCCGCGCCGCCATCGACCTGAACATCCCCCTGCTCACCAACGCGCGCCTTGCATCGGCGTTCATCGACGCATTCACCTCGATGGATGTGAACTCGCTCCCCATCAAGTCGTGGGACGAGTACAAGTAACCCCTACCTCCCGGCGTACATGTTAAAGCAAAAACCAACCGGCATGCCGGTTGGTTATCTATTTGAATGAGACCCGTAAAAAGACATATCCTGGCCGCGGCCGCCCTGACATTCTGCCTGGCGGCGCAGGCGTCGTTCATCGACTCGGGCAACGGCACCCCCGCCAGGCCGTACCGCATAACGTCGGCCGATGACCTCGTGGAGTTCGCCGGCGAGGTATCGTGGGGCAACACGTTCCGCGGCCGGTATGTGGTGCTTGACACCGACCTCGACATGTCTCTTTACGAGGATTTCGCCCCGATAGGCGTATGCGGCGACGAGGCCGCCACCTCCACCTCTTTCGAGGGGACATTCGACGGCCTGTTCCACACCATCTCCGGTCTGACGATACTTGACACGGTGACCGGCG
>USKE01000293.1 GCA_900555165.1 uncultured Porphyromonadaceae bacterium
TGAACTGTTTGGGCATCGGCCCCCCGAACCGTGTGGCCGACCCTGCGGCCACCAGTATCACATATTGGCGTGGAGTTTCCATCTTCATTCTGCAATTCACAGGTAAAATTACAACAAATTTCGCACCCCCGCAAAACCGCGCCAACAAGCCCCGGCCTCCCTGCCGCAATCATGCTCACCTTCACACGGTTTTACAAGATTGTTCACTATCTTTGCAAAAGCATAGGGCCTTTAGGGTTTTTAGGGTCTTTAGAGACCTTAGGGCCACCATCCGGCCCACCCCTTTCTCCCTAAAGACCCTAAAACACAATAAAAGGGCCTTGAAGGCGGGGGTAGGAGCGGCAGTGCGCGCGGGGGTGCAAAAAAAGCGGGGGATATTTGGCTGTAAACGCGCGGAAATGTGTAACTTTGCAGACTGATTTTTCAACTGACTACCGTGCAGAATTACGACAAACAGGAAACTCTCGACCGACGCTACCTGCGCATGGCCGCAATCTGGGGTGAAAACTCGTATTGCCGGCGCCGCAAGGTGGGAGCGCTCATCGTGAAAGACTCGATGATCATTTCCGACGGTTTCAACGGCACACCCTCGGGTTTCGAGAATGTCTGCGAAGACGAGAACGGCGTCACAAAACCTTACGTGCTGCACGCCGAGGCAAACGCCATCACAAAGGTAGCCCGCTCGAACAACTCGTCTGACGGCGCCACCCTATACATTACGGCGTCGCCCTGCCTGGAATGCTCGAAACTGATCATACAGGCCGGCATAAAGCGTGTGGTTTTCAATGAACTTTACCGCCTCACCGACGGCATAGACCTGCTGCGTCGTGCCGGTGTGGTGTGCGTGCATATTCCTGAACTATGAACAATCTCAAACGGGTTGCCGTGTGGGTGCCGCTGATTGTGGCGCTCGCTTTCATCGGCGGTTTCGTCACCTCTGAGCTGCTGAGACGCGGCGGCGCGCCGACAGCGACCCAAAAGAAATTCCAGACCGTGATGAACCTCATCCGCAACGACTATGTGGACGAGGTCGACCTCGACTCGCTGCTCGAGCGCACGCTCCCCGACCTGCTCGGTAACCTCGACCCCCATTCGGCCTACATCCCGGCATCAGACCTGCAGGGAGTGAACGACGAGCTTGACGGCCAGTTCGGTGGCATCGGCATACAGTTCACCATCAACAACGACACCATCACGGTGCTTGAGGTGATCTCTGGCGGCCCCTCTGAGAAGGTGGGCATACAGGCCGGCGACCGCATCGTCAAGGTCGACGGTAAGGATGTGGCCGGCATCGGCATCACCAACGAGCAGGTGCTCAAGACCCTGCGCGGCGAGCGCGGCACAGAGGTGAAACTCACCGTGCGCCGCCCCAACTCGAAGAAACCGCTGACATTCGACGTGACCCGCGGCGACATACCCGTCACATCAATCGACGCCGCTTACATCATCGAGCCGGGCAAGGGGTATGTGCGCGTCAACAAGTTCGGCCGCACCACCTACGACGAGTTCTGGCAGGCACTGAACGACCTCAAGTCCAAGGGTGCCAAAGACTTCATCATCGACCTGCGCGGCAACACCGGCGGGTTCATGGAGATAGCCTACATGATGGCCAACGAATTTCTGGCCAAGGGGCAGACCATCGTGTCGACCAAGGGGCGCGACTACTTCATGTCGTCGGTAATCAACGCCGACGGCACCGGAGCCTTCCAGGACGCCCGCGTGGCTGTTCTGCTCGACGAGTTCTCGGCATCGGCATCTGAAATCTTCGCAGGCGCAATACAGGACAACGACCGCGGCCTGGTGATCGGCCGCCGCTCGTTCGGCAAGGGGCTGATACAGCGTCAGTCGGTATTGCCCGACAGCTCGGCCATCCGCCTGACCGTAGGACGCTACTACACCCCCTCGGGCCGCTGCATACAGAAAGACTACTCGAACCTCTCGGCCTACGAGCACGACATAATCGACCGCTACAACCACGGCGAGATGTTCGAGGCCGACTCGGTGAAGTTCAACAAAGAGCTGGCGTTCACCACCCTGCACGGCCGCACTGTCTATGGCGGCGGCGGCATCATGCCCGACATCTTCGTGCCCAACGACACCTCGGGCATCACCAACTACTACATCACCATTGCCAACGCCGGCATGTTCCACAAATTTGCGTTCGACTACGTGGACCAGCACCGCGACGAGTTCACCGGCGCCGGTTCGGCCGACGCCCTGCTTGCCGCGCTGCCCAACGACGAGGTTCTGCTGCGCGAGTTCATAGCATACTGCTCGGCCAACGGCATCCCGGCACGCTGGTATTACATCAACATTTCCCACGACTTGATTGTTAATCAACTGAAAGCGCTGATAGCGCGCGATGCCCTGGGCTACGACGCATATTTCAATATCGCCAACCGCTCTGACATAAACGTGACGCGCGCCATCCAGGAGATTAACAACGGCGCGGCCGACTTCCCGCTCGCCCCCGCCAAGGGCACGGCGGCGAAACCACGAGCCGCGGCAAAAGCCAACCGGAAATGAACAAAGATGACATACGCCTGCGCGTGAAGGCCCGCAAGAGCCTGCTTTCGGCAGCCGAGAAACTCGAGGCCGGCCGCCGCGTCGGGGGTGGCGACATTGAATATGTCACTT
>USKE01000294.1 GCA_900555165.1 uncultured Porphyromonadaceae bacterium
CAGCTCGCACCGGGTCTGGGCCTCGGGGGGGGGGGCGGCTTTGCCGCCGGTCGAGGCAACGGCATCCTTGAGGGCACCGGTGAGCAGCTGGGTCTTGAATGCGTTCTTGCTGTGGCGGCGGGTAACGTGACCGATTTCGTGGCCGATGATGCCGAGCAACTCATCGTCGGTCATGATGTCCATCAGCGACGAGAACACGCGCACGCTACCGTCGGGGCAGGCGAAGGCATTGACGTCAATCACCTCGTAGACCTTGAAGTTCAGGGGTATGCCGTCGGCATCGGTCATCCCGGCGGTGAGGCGGTTGAGGCGTTTGGTGTACTCGCTGTCGGCATCAGAGACCTTGTTGTGGGTGTCCATCCAGTCGACCGACTCCTTGACATAGGAGGCCATATCCTTGTCTGAGAGTGTGGCGGCCTTGGCGGTCTTGGCGGCGGCGTTGACGGCCTTGCCGAGGTTGAACTGCGCCGAGGCGGGCACGGCACACAAGGCCAGCATCAGCGCGGCGAAAAGTTTTGCTGAGAATCGTTTCATTGTGATAATAGAGGCTGTTTATTTTCCCGGCGCAAAGTTAACGAATTTTTACGTAGCTTTGCATAAAATCTGCCGGAGCTGACTATGCTCCGGATTATCAGCCGTCACATGCGCATAATCAAACCGAAATATATCGCCATTGCAGCCGTGACCATCGGCGTCATCGGCTACCTGCTTACCATCGCCATGGCCGGCATCTCGCTCACGCCCTGGTGGTGGATTGTACCCGGGGCGCTGGGGGCCGCCCTGCTGACGGGTCTGAGTATGTGGCCGGCATGGCGCCAGCTTACGGGCCGTGCAGGGTTCACACCGAATTTCCTGACACACATAGCCGCGGCCACCGGAATAGCGCTGGCAGCGGTGTACGGGCTGAATTTCATCGCCTCCCCGACCCGACAGCCCGAGAGGGTTGTGTGCACCGTCGACCGGCTTTACCGCACGGAGCACCACCACACACGCCGCCTCAGAAAAGGACGCTACATTGCCGACGGCCCGATCTATTACCGCTACCACGCGCATGTGACACTGCCCGACGGACAGCAGTGCCGAGTTGACATCAACGACAAGCGATACCGGCGCCTCAAGCGACACCGGAGCGACACCATACATGTGACACTGCGCCCCGGACTGCTGGGCATCCGCACCATACATCCGTAAGCGATTGCCGTAAGATCAGACACCGGAGTCAGTTCGGGCGCCCGAGCGACATGTAATGCCGACGCACAGGTTCGTCGAGCCGCTCGATGGCATATCGCAACATAGTGCGCGGCATCTCCGCGGCATTGTCGTCAAGGAAAAGGCGCAACTCGTCGTGGCCGCCGCGTTTGCCGACCTCGCGCAACATCCACCCCACCGCCTTGTGGATAAGGTCGTGCGGATGACGCAGCAGGGTACGGGAAAGGCACAGCGTGTCGTCATACTCGCCGGCGCGGATCAGCGGCCAGGTGGCCACGATGGCCACGCGCTGGTGCCACAGATGGCCCTCCATCGCCGCCAGACGAGCGAGCAGATGACGCTCTGCGGGATGCCCCACAAGCCGGTGTCCGAGGATTTTCGGCGCCACAAGATCGACGAGATCCCAGTTGTTGCCGCGGTCAATCAACGACAGATACATCTCCACCACGGCACGCGCCCCTGACTCGGAGTGCTGACGGCAGAGCCGTTCATAAATCTCGATCAGCGACAGGAATCCGGCCAACCGCACCTCATGCCAGGGCGATGCCGTGAGCTCCATGACATCATCTTCAGTTACCTCGCGGCGATATTCCCTGACAATGGCGCGCACCCCGGGAACCGTCACCCCCAGGAATCGGTCACCCTCGCCGTACTGCCCGGCACCGGTCTTGAAAAACCGCATCAGATGCCGCGCCTTCGCCTCGTCGCCCATCGCCACAAGCCGCGCCACTATCGCCTCATACATCGACACACCTGACGGCTTAGCCACCCCCATCACACCCACGCGTACGCTCTTCAAGGGTTCTACGTTTCCACAGGCACTCCGTTTTTCCACATTCATGCGGGCACCTTTCGGTTCCACCGCCGTATTTTCCCGATTGCCGGAGGCCTCATTATCACATGTAATATCATTATTACTTGTCTCAACCATCCTATTTATCTTAACTGTATTATCTCAACTGTTTTATCCTAACTATATTTTATCTTTATTATGTTTTATCTGAACTGACTCTTCTTGCCTGACTCATCTTAACCGTATTACTTGTCTTAACAATCCTGTTCCCAATACAATCCAACAGCACAGCCTCCGCCTTTCCGAAAGCATCCCCTGCCTGACATACCTTGGATATACCTCCGGAAACACCTGTACCCCTACCTATATACTTCCTAACCGGCCGTTTCTGCAAATATAAGCAAAATCCCGCTTATCGCCGCTTATCGTCCCCCTCCCCCGTAACCGCCCTGCTCCCGTTCCCTTCATATTTCCCCCATTTTCATCCGCTCTTACCCCAAAAACCGCCCAATTCACCTCCAATTTACCCCTGAGTCCATCCCGAATCCACGGCTCTTTCATTTAAGATAAAATAAAGCGTATATTTCCCCTTACCCGGTTCA
>USKE01000295.1 GCA_900555165.1 uncultured Porphyromonadaceae bacterium
AAATCAGCGTCTTCTCCGTTTGTCTATATATTATATATAGGTGTGTCAGATCAGAACACCGGGAAAGTCGACGATGTGCCGGGAGCCACGAATTTGCGGTCGAAATCGGCATTTGACATCGCCCAGAGCACGATGATGCCCTGGATGAGGTTCACCACAGCCCATGCGCCGCATGTGACAAGGCACAGGAGGATGGTGATGATGCCGGCCGCCACCTTGTTGATGTAGAAATACTGCAGCCCGATGGTACCGCACAGAAGGGCGAGGATGGCGAAAACGCCGCGCGATTTCCCCTCGGGGCCTACGTTGAAGGCGTTGTTGGCCGTATTTTCCACATAGGGGCGTGTGTACTGCTGGTACTGCTGCTGGAAACCGCCAGGGTATCCCTGCTGGTACCCCTGCTGATAGCCGTTCTGCTGTTGCTGATAGCCGTTCTGCTGATACCCGCCTTGCTGTTGCTGGTAGTTGTTCTGCTGATAAGCGCCCTGGCCGTTGTTCTGGTACTGGCCGTAGGGGTTGTTGGAATCGTTCATTGTGAGATATTTTTTGAGGATTGATTTATTGCGTTTATTTCTGGAACAGACGGGCCATCGAGCGTTTGTCCTCGCGCTCTTTTATGGTCTGTCGCTTGTCGTACTCTTTTTTGCCTCGTGCCACGCCGATGACAAGCTTTGCATATCCGCTCTGCGAGATGAAGAGCCTCAGCGGCACGATGGTGAATCCGGCCTCGGCGCCTGACTTCTGCAGTTCCCTGATCTCTTTGCGGTTGAGCAGCAGCTTGCGGTCGCGGCGCTCGGTGTGGTTGTTGTATGTGCCGTAGAAATATTCGGCGATATACATGTTCTTGACCCACACCTCGCCGTTGGCCACGTAACAGAAAGTATCGGCCAAAGACGCTTTGCCCTGGCGGATCGACTTTATTTCGGTGCCGGTAAGCACGATTCCGGCCGTGAAGGTGTCGGTTATGGCGTAGTCGAATGTGGCACGCCGGTTCTTTATGTTTACTTCCTTGAGTTTCACGTTGCTAAAATGTTGGGTAATGGTGTCATATCAGTGTCGAGAACACAAGCGACAGCAGGTAGACGGATCCTAATATCGCGGCCGAGGCCACTATCATGTACAACCCCTCCTGGCGGGAACTCACGCCCATGAAACGGCACCCTTTCCAGATGATGAGCACGGCATAGAGGGGCACGAAATCAAGAATGGCCAGACGCACCTTTATGAGATTTCCCACGAGTAATACCAGGCTGACGAATGCCACCGACATCATCGATGTGAGCGCAAGCCGGCGCTGGTCGCGTCCGTAATCTTCATAATCGGGGTCGATAAACCTGGGCATCAACGACGAGATTACATAAATCGACAGGTGGTAGCCCAGAAAGAGCGAAATAAAATCGATGATGCAGCGTGCCAGAGCCGACAGGAAATCCGGGCCGCCGGTGTACAGCATCCCCACGAATGCCGCCAGCGATGCCGTGATGATCAACGGAAGGAACCCCTGCAGGTAACATGAGCGTACATTCAGCCTCCGGTCGAGCAGAGCCTCGTCTACATCCTCCCAGCCCCGTGTCGGACTGAGTATTATCTGAAAGAGAAGTTTCAGGAACTGTCCCATATATGATTGACAAAAAATTTATTCTGACAGAATGGCGCCGGGTTGACCGGGTGTTTTTTGTATCACCGGGCGCCGCTGTTGCTGAAGACGGCCACCAGACGGTCATGTAACATTTTTAGGGCGGCAGTTGTTGAGGTCTCAATCACCTCGGCGCGGTCGCCGTCGAAACGGAACACCGCCGACTGTGTCTGGAATCCCCTCACATGCACGGCCATCCACACCGTACCCACCGGTTTGTCAGGTGTGCCTCCCCCCGGGCCTGCTATGCCTGAGGTAGCCACGGCGCAGTCAACGCCGAGTGCGCGGCACACGCCCTCGGCCATTTCCCTGACCACCGGCTCTGATACCGCGCCGTACAGTCTCAGATTCTCCATGCTTACGCCGAGGATGTCAGCTTTCACACGGTTCGAGTAGCTGACGACCGCGCCTGAGAACACATCCGAGGCGCCCGGCACCAGCGTTATGCGGTGGGCGATGTTGCCGCCGGTACACGATTCGGCTGTTGCCATAGTAAGACTGCGGTGTCGCAGCAGTTCTATAAGTTTTCGCTCCATATCTGTCAGACGTAAGAATTGTAGGTTGGGTTGCAGGCGAGTTGCGGGAATATATGAAAGGGTCGGTGTTACACCACAGTGCGGGCAAACGGCGCCAGGTCGTAACGGCAGAAATCGCCGTCAAGGTATTTGAACATGCCGGCTACAGCCACCATGGCGGCGTTGTCGGTAGTGAATACCCTGGGCGGGATGAATGCCATCAGGCCCCTGCCTCCCTGACGCCCGAGTTGGCCGACACACCGCCCCCTATGGCCACGGTCTTGACACCTGTGAGGTCTACGGCTTTTTCGAGCTTGTCGACCAGTATCCCGATTATGGTGTGCTGGAGCGACGCCGCCAGGTCGGCCATGTTCTTCTTGATGAATTCGGGATCCGTCTTCACATTGTCGCGCAGCGTGTAGAGGAATGACGTCTTCAGGC
>USKE01000296.1 GCA_900555165.1 uncultured Porphyromonadaceae bacterium
CGGCTGAACCGCCGCTATACCCAGCAGACCAGTGCCGCCGTGGTGGCAGAGATGGTGCAGCGGGAGTATATCAACGATGCCCGCTATGCCGAGACCCGTGCCCACGCCCTGCTGGCGGCAAAAAAGAGCCGCCGCGCCGCTGCCCAGAATCTACGGCAGAAGGGGCTGGCCGCAGGCGAGATCCAGCAGGCGTTGGATGCTGTTTACACCCCCGATGTTTCCGGCGAGGACCCGGAGCTGGAAGCCGCCGCCGCTCTGGTGGAAGGGCATTACCGCAAAAAGCTGGAAGCGGGCCGCAGGGATCTGGTCATTGCGGCCCTGCAGCGGCGGGGATTTTCGTATTCCGTCATTAAGGAAGCCATTCGGCGAATCGAAGAGGAATAAGTGATCCTTGGTACAACCTCTCAGTCTCGCATCCGCTCGACAGCTCCCCTAGTAGGGGAGCCCTTGGCAAAACGGGAAACTTCTCCCTTACTGCCAAGGCCTCTCCTACTAGGAGAGGTGGCATTGCGAAGCAATGACGGAGAGGTTATACAACGGAGATTTGACAAACAGGAAAGAGAGTATCCCTTTTTATGAAAATTGCATGTATTTCCCTCGGCTGCCCCAAGAACCAGGTCGATCTGGATGTGATGGTGCACATCCTGCTGTCTGCCGGGCACGAGACTGTGGCCGATCTGGCCGAAGCAGATGTGATCCTTGTGAACACCTGCGGCTTTATCGGCGACGCCAAAGAGGAATCGATAAACACCATCCTTGAGCTCGGGCAGGCCAAATCCGCCGGGCGCATAGGGCGCATCTTCGTGATGGGCTGCCTCTCGGAACGTTACCGCCAGATGCTCACCGACGAGATGCCCGAAATAGACCGCATCTACGGCAAATTCGACTGGGGCGGAATAGTCGACGAACTGAAACCGTCCGCCCCCGCCGCACACGCCACCTCAGTCACTCCTGCAACCGGAGCGCGCCGCCGCGTCACCACCGGCCCCTCGAACGCATTCATCAAGATTGCCGAGGGGTGCAACCGTTTCTGCGCGTTCTGCGCCATCCCGCTCATAACGGGGCGTTTCAAATCGCGCCCCGTCGAGGATATCGAGAACGAGGTACGTGCCCTGGTGGCGCAGGGATTCAGCGAGTTCAACATCATCGCCCAGGACCTGTCAAGCTACGGACTCGACCTCTACGGCGAGCTGTCGCTGGCCCGGCTTGTGAACCGCCTGGCCGACATCGAAGGGGTGCACTGGCTCAGACTGCACTACGCCTATCCGGCCCAGTTCCCCCACGACATTCTCGACGTAATCAGGGAGCGCGACAATGTCTGCGCATACCTCGACATAGCCCTGCAGCATGCGTCAGACAAGGTGCTGGCCAACATGCGCCGCCACATCACCCGCCGCGAGACCGAACAGTTGCTCAACGAGATACGCGCCAAGGTGCCCGGCATACACATCCGCACCACGCTCATGACCGGATTCCCCGGCGAAGGCCCCGAGGAGTTCGAGGAACTGATGGATTTCGTGCGCCGTCAGCGTTTCGAGCGCATGGGTGCTTTCGCATACTGCGAGGAGGAGGACACCTACGGCGCGCAGCACTATGCCGACGACATTCCCGCCGAGGTGAAACAGGAGCGTCTTGACCGCCTTATGGCCCTGCAGGAGGAGATCTCGCTTGAGATACAGCAGGAAAAGGTCGGCAAGACCGTAGAGGTGGTGATCGATGCCGAAGAGGATGATTATTACATCGGCCGCACCCAATGGGACAGCCCCGAGGTCGACCCGCAGGTTCTCGTCGAGAAGACCCGTGAACTCATCCCCGGCCGGTATTATAACGTTGAGATCACCGAGGCTCTGCCGTTTGAACTCATAGCGCATCCATGCTGAAACAGGTTGTCGACAACGCCGTCTCGAAAGGGCTCACATTCGCCATCTGTCTATTGCCCGGCGAACAGCGGGCCAGATATTTCATATCAGGCAACGGGCGTCAGCCCGGCGAGAGTTCCGCAACCGACAGTTTCGTAATCTCCCCCTGGCTTGCACCGTGGCACGACCGAATCACCATAGAACGGGAGGTCACACCCGAAACGTTCACAGAGTCTGTAGCCACGGCACCCGACACCTGTAAATCCTCTGAAACCGGCACACCGGCGCAGCAGATTACCCGCGACGAATATCTTGCCGCGGTGAGCCGCGTCATAGAATCGTGCCGACAAAGGCAGGGAAAGACGGTATTCTCGCGTGCGATTTCGTCAACGATGGCCGACGGCACCACGGCCGGAACCATATTCGACGACCTATGCCGGGAGTTTCCGCAGACATTCCGGTTCATATTCCACACCCCTGAAACCGGGCTGTGGCTCGGCGCCACCCCCGAACTTCTGCTCGACCACGACGCCGCCACACGCCGTTGCCGCGTGATGTCGCTCGCCGGAACACGCCCGCGCACCGAGAGCGACACCCCCTGGGACAACAAGAACCTGCGCGAGAACCGGTTCGTCACCGACTTCATCACCGATACCTTCCGCGCCCTCGGCGCCGATGCCACCACCGGCCCG
>USKE01000297.1 GCA_900555165.1 uncultured Porphyromonadaceae bacterium
ATCAAACGGGAACAGGTAGGCGAACTTTTCGAAAAGGAGATGGGCACGGAAAAGGGAAACTTTGATCCTACCTACCTGACTCATGCCGCACGTAAGAACCTGCGTCATCTCTTCCTCAATGCCGAAGCCGCCATGACAGGCGCCAACTTTGCCGTCGCCTCAACCGGTGACAACATATCCCTCTCATTACCGCCGTCCCCGCGAAGGCGGTGAATACCATATTATCATCGTAGACAACGGCCGGAGTGCCTTACTGTCCAAGCCCGATCATATCAAGACACTGAACTGTATTCGTTGCGGTGCGTGCATGAACACCTGCCCGGTATTCCGCCGCACCTCGGGTATCAGTTACGACGCCATCTACATGGGCCCGATCGGCATCGTGCTCGAACCGAGCTACGACCTCTACAAGTACGCGCGTCTGCCATATTCATGCACGCACTGCGGTTCGTGCGGCGACGTATGCCCGGTGAAGGTGCCCATTCCAAGGCTTGTCTTCTACTGGCGCGGTGAGGTGGTAGGCCACGGTTACGGGCAGTTCACCCACAATGTCGAGGAGGATCTGGCCGAACCTCTGCTCAAGAACAGCACCAATCTCGCCATGGCCGAGAAAATGGGTCTGTGGGCCCTGCGCAACATACCCGAAAAGATCATGGAGTCGCCCATAAACCCCTGGGCCAAGGAGCATGACGACCCCATTCCCCCCGCAGAGACTTTCAGGCAGTATTACAACCGGGTGATAAAGCCCGGGGAAGACAATGCCGGCAAGCCTGAGTCCGGCTCATCAGAAAATAGCTCAACTCCACAGAAATGAACCCTCAAGATACGAAAAACGCCATTCTGGCCCGCATCAGGGCCGGAAAACCTGAACTCAGGCCGCTCCCCGATGTCCCAGCCTATGGGTGGCCCGGCGACCCGCTCGAGAACTTCATCAGCAAGCTGCTGTCATTTGACGGCAAGGCAATAAAGTTCAAGACACGTGACGAGGCTGTGGCGTGGCTTGAGCAGCAGCCTGATATGGACCGCTCGCACAAGGCCGTGTATTCGTCGGCCCGTGGTGTGCAGGGAAACATCACCGAAGATGACATTGCCGACCTTCACAACGCCCACCGCATCGACACCTGCGTCTCCGAAAGCCCCATGGGCGTGGGCGAGATGGGTTCGGTGTGGGTCACCGACGACAGTCTGCGGCACGCCGCCTGCGCCCTGCTTTCGCGCCGCCTGTTCATGTTCCTCGACCGCCGCAACATCACGGGCGGTCTGCACGAGGCATACGCAACCCTCCGGCTCGCCGATCACCAGTACGGTTCGTTCTACACCGGCCCCTCTGCCACCGCCGACATCGAGGCGGTGCACATCACCGGTGCCCAGGGACCCCTCTCGCTCACCGTCATGATCTACGGTTGCGACGACGCCCCCGCAACGCCCCGGCTTATGGTCAGTCCCACAGCCGACACCTCCGTCTGGCAGTAATGCCGCCGACACCACGCCGGTTCCCCGCCGTGGATATTTCAAATACGGTTCTTATTACTACGCATAAACACTATCGCCGCCCATACCGGTCAGTCATTAAACCGGTATGGGCGGCGATGCCGTCTGTTCAGGCGAATTTCCCGGTAGTCAGTTCATTTAATGTATCAGTCGAGTTCGCCGCGCATGAAGTCAAGGAAGGCCGAGAGGGCGGCTTTGCCACCTTCGCCCATGGCGATGACAACCTGCTTGTAGGGGATGTCGGTGACGTCGCCGGCGGCATAGACGCCTTTGACCGGCGTACGGCAACAGCGGTCGACTTCAATCTCGCCGGCCGGGTTGAGCGGCAATTGGTCTTTGAAGAGCGTGCTGTTGGGTTTCTGACCGATCTGCACGAATACTCCCGCCACGGGGTAGACCGATGTCTGACAGGATGCCAGATCCTTGACCCGGATGCCCGACACGCTTGTGCCGTCGCCGACAATCTCCTCGACCTGCGATGACAGGTGTACGTCGACATTGGAAAGGGTGGCCAGTTTTTTCTGGAGCACTACATCGGCTTTAAGCGAGTCGGTGAATTCGAAGATGTCTACATGCGGGCAAAGATTCGACAGGTCGATTGCGGCCTCGATGCCGGAGTTGCCTCCACCCACCACGGCTACACGCGAACCGGCATAATAGGGGCCGTCGCAATGGGTGCAGAACGACACGCCGTGCCCCACATGCTCTGATTCGCCGGGTATGGAGAGGTGACGCCATCCGGCGCCCGTGGCGATGATGAGGGCGCGGCTGCGGAAGGTCTCGCCGGTGCACCTGAGTTCTTTCACAGGATTTTTCACGTCGGCAGAGGTGACGGTACGGTTCTCGAACAGATCGATGGGATATGCGGTCATGTGGGTCTTCAGGTTGGCGGCCAGCTGCGGACCCGTGGTGGAGGTTACTGAAATCAGATTGCCGATATCCATTGTTTCGAGTACCTGCCCGCCGATGGCGCCGGCCACCACGGCGGTGGTGAAACCCTTACGGGCGCAATATATGGCTGCGGCACATCCGGCGGGAACGCCGCCGTGATCGCA
>USKE01000298.1 GCA_900555165.1 uncultured Porphyromonadaceae bacterium
ATACGGGGTCAACCGACAGGTCGAGCGGGTAGGCATACTGGTAGCTGTCGGTGCCGAAATCGCCGAACGGGGAGCCGACCGGCTCCCAGGTGTTCACGTCATAGGCCTGGATGGCCAGCCCCGTGGAGTTGGCATAGTAGGTGTCGCCGACGAGCACGCCGCCATAAAATGAGGTGACACTCGAGGTAAGCCGGGTCATCTGGCCGCCGACAGTGGCCGGGAGGCGGTACATGCCCGACTGGCCGGTGGCCTGGTCTACAACCGAGGCCACGATGTGAGGCAGCGGGGTGCCCGCTGCCGCCTTGCGGACGGCGAGTTGCCGCGGAGCCTTTTTCTGAGATGATTTTACAGACAGGACGTGGCCGACTTTCTCTCCCGGCTCATAAGCTTTTTCGGGAGAGGCTGTCTGTGGCCGCACAAAGGCCGAGGCGTCTATGGCCTTCGCATCCTGCAGCGCATTGTGCGCGGTCTGCCCCATGGAGCGCGTCGGCGTGAGCAACGCCACCGCGGCAAGACAGCCGGCAATGGTTTTGTGGACTGTGTGCATACTGATTGAATATTAGAGTATTAACAAAAGCGTGATGAAAAGGAGGAGAGTTTGATAGGGTCTTTAGGGTCGTTAGAGTCTTTAAGGTCGTTAAGATCTTTAAGACCTTTAAGTCACTGAGCCTGTTTTGCCGGAGTGGTCTTGCGCCAGAGATAGAGCTTGTCTGAGGGGCGCACCTTGCCGGGTACCGCAATAGAGAAACTCTGCCCCTTCACGGCAACATCCACCGGCTTGAGGTTGACACGAATTTCGTCGAGGGTCAGAATCATGGCGCCGGTGGTGGGGCCGGTGATCACGACCTCGTCGCCGGGACGCAGTTCGCCGGTTTCCATATAAAACTCGGCGACACCGATTTTCGAGAAATAACGCACACCCTTGGCACGGTATTCCTTGACGCGCGTGGCCGACGAGCCGTATTTGGCCGACCATTCGCCCATGCGCTGCCCCAGGTAGTAGCCGTTCCAGAAACCGCGGTTGAAGATGCGCGCCAGACGCTCGTCCCAGGCGGCGATGCGTTCGTCGGTAAACGTGCCGTCGCAGATGGCAGTCAGGGCCTCGTCATAGCACCGCACGGCCTCAGAGACATACTCGGGACCACGGGCACGCCCCTCGATCTTGAATACCCTGACGCCGGCATCGGCCATCTTGTTCAGGAAATGAATGGTCTTCAGGTCTTTGGGCGACATGATGTATTTATTGTCGATATCGAGCTGCTCGCCGGTCTCGCGGTCGGTGACGGTATAGCCGCGGCGGCATATCTGTGTGCAGGCCCCGCGGTTGGCCGACGAGTTCATCTCATGCAGACTCAGGTAGCACTTGCCCGAAATGGCCATGCAGAGGGCGCCGTGACAGAACATCTCTATGCGCACCAATTCGCCGTGAGGGCCGCGGATGTCGCGGCTCACGATTGCCTCGTGGATGCGGCGCACGCGGTCAAGGTCGAGCTCGCGGGCCAGCACCACAACATCGGCCCACTGCGAGAGGAACTCGACTGTGGCGGTGTTCGACACGCTGAGCTGGGTGGAGATATGCACCTCTACCCCGCGCGAGCGGGCATAGAGTATCGCTGCCATGTCTGAGGCGATGATGGCCGAGATGCCGGCCTCGGCGGCAGCGTCGATGATGGCGTGGCACTTCTCGGTGTCGTCGTCGTAGATTATGGTGTTGACGGTCAGGTAGGTCCTGACGCCGCGGGCCGAGCAAGTGGAGGCAATCTGCCGCAGGTCGTCGAGCGTGAAATTGACACTCGACCGCGAACGCATGTTAAGCCCCTCGACCCCGAAATATACGGCATCGGCACCGGCGTCGATGGCCGCCGCGAGCGATTCGTAGCTGCCCACAGGCGCCATTATCTCGAAATCTTTTCGTTCCATAGTGCAAATTTACATAAAAACCGCTATTTTTGCGGCCTAAGTGACTGGTCGAAATTCAAATAATTTTGAACAGCCTATTGTTATCACCCGTTTTTATAATTGAATCATGCGAATTGCAGTATATTGCTCGGCAAAAGGGTCGTTGCCACCCGAAGTGACTGACGACGCCGCGCGTTTCGGCCGGTGGATCGGCGAAACCGGCCACTCACTCGTTTACGGCGGCCTTGACCTGGGACTGATGGGAGTCGTGGCCTCGGCCGCTGCCGAGGCCGGCGCCCGCGTGACCGGAGTGGTGCCGCAGAACCGTCTGGCACAGCAGCACCCCGCCAACACCGTGAACATCATGTGCGCCACCCTGCACGAGCGCAAACAGATAATGGAGGAGAACGCCGACTGTTTCGTGGCGCTTGACGGCGGTATCGGCACGCTCGACGAAATTTTCTCGGCGCTGGCGTCGATGAGCTGATGATCGTAAGCCTTGAGGCGGATTCTGATCATTTCCTGATTTGCCATGTGTTTTTCCTCCTTTGCTATCTTGGGATTGAACTTAAATGTAAATCAAAGTATAATATAGTGGAATGTAGGAACCAATATATTGGAAG
>USKE01000299.1 GCA_900555165.1 uncultured Porphyromonadaceae bacterium
CCACTTCACGGATGAAAGACATGGGGTGGTTTCTCGATCCCCGCCGTTTCGGCACCGTGCCCCATTCGGGTTTCGGCCTCGGATTCGAGCGCCTGGTGCTTTTCGTGACCGGCATGACCAACATCCGCGACGTCATCCCCTTCCCCCGCACCCCCAACTCAGCCGAATTCTGATTCCCACCCAAATATCAACACATAACGCGATGCGGCTTGTGCCGCATCGCGTTATGTGTTTCCAACCCTATGGTTTGCGCTCGCTGTAGGGATGCACCGGGGTGCATCCCTACAATTCAATCCCGGGCCGGATGATGGGGCACTTTTGCCGGAGAGGGGAATCAGCGGTTAACGATGTCGGAGAGCGAGAATTTGGCGTCGATCTCGCGCGGCTCTGTCTTGCCCGACATGAGGTCGAAGAAGAAGTTGCGGAGGGTATTGCGGTCAAGTTTCGCCTCGGGTCCGAGATCGTAGGTTTTGAGCAGCTGTGGCCCCAGAGCTGCGGCCGTGAGCAGAAAGTGGTTCTGGAAACGGTCGGTATCGATCAGGTCGGCCGCCAGTACCTTGCCGACCACGGTATATGAGCGCACCGAGCGCTGCATGTTCTCGTCAGAGAGGTTCGAGCGCACCTCGTCGGTGCGTAAGTCCATGGGTATGCGGCCTGAGGTGGCATCCTGTTCCGCACCGCGGAACATGGCGCCCAGGTCGGCCAGCGCCAGGTTGTATAGCCGGGCGCCCGGGGCGGCCTCGATCGGCTCGATGGAGAACGCGCTGGGGAGCAGGAGCTGCACGATGCCCTCGATCTTGACACGCGGCGAGTTGAAGGTTCCGACAATCGAATTGGAGATCACTGCATCCTGTGTGGCGAACACGCCACCGATGACCACGCAGTTCTCAAGGGTCACGTCGTCGGCATAGATCGACCCGGCCACGTATGCGTTGCGCAACGTCACCGACTTGGCGTTGACGTCAGAGAAGAACGAAAGCTCGCACCCGGCGGCACGCGACACCACGGAGTTTGCCGACGCCACGGCCTTGTCGAACATCACGGGACCGGTGCAGTCGCCTGCCACGTATAGTTCCGACTGTGCGAAGACGGCGCCGCGCACTTCCACATCGCCCTGTCGAACCTCAATGCGGTGGGCATATACGGCACCCTCGACGAGCACATTGCTCTCGAAGATGATGTTACGGGTTAGTTCGGCTATTTTCTGCGGCAGTATGGCGCCGTGCACCAGATTGTCGCGGAGCATGAGGTCGGTGGCGTCAAACCTGACCTCGGTAAGTTCCTTTTTATCTTTCATGTCTGTTTTGTTCTATATGTTAGGTATGGAGAGAGTGCGGAAGTGTGGGGGCCCGTCAGTCGACCGTACGAGTCGACGAGAGGTCGAACATGCGCGATGCAAGCTCGGCCACACGGCGCGCGTGCGGATCGGCGGCGCGTGTAAGTTCGCGGCCCACCTCCTGCCGGTAATATGTCTCCCTGGCGCGGGGATCGGCCCCGCCGGGCAAAGAAACTCATGCTCCCCGCGTTGCTGCTGCCAGTCACGGTTGCCGAGCCGCTCGCCAAGCTCCGCGGAGGAAGTTTTGCCCAGCAGCGGCGACGCCACCACAGACGGCACGGTGGTGCCGGGGCCTGTGGCCACCTCCATCATCACGTATGGCGTGGAGATGGTGCGGCTTTCGCCGCCTCGGCGCAATACCTGGCTCAATAGAGAGTCGACACGGTGCTGTTCAAGCAGATAGCGGTGCGACACCTGCAGGGCCTCAAGGGCGCGTTTCTTTGCAAGTGTGGAGGCCACGATGGCGTGCGCGCGCGATGTCTCGGCGGCGCTGACCGATGTCTCGGCCACCTGCGTGCCTCCCTGGCCACGCTGACCCACGGACTCGGTCTTGTCGATAGTACGGAAAATCGGCTCGTCAATGGCGTGTATGCGGTTGTCGAGTTCGGTATCGAGTTCGGTGAATATCTTGGCGTAGCGCGACGATATGCGCTGGTAGTCGGCGGTCATCTGCGCCTGTTTCGAGCGCAGACGGTTCATCATCTCGGTAAGGTGCACGGCCAGGGCGTCGGTCTTGCTTGAGAGTTCGGCGATCTGCTGCGAGATGTCAGACTTCACGGTCTTGAAGAAACCGGCGATGACAGTGTCGCCCACTTTCTTTGAATTCTCGTGGATATTCTTCACCTGCGCCGCCTCGGTGGCCACTACAGCCCCGGTGAGCACGTCGACTCCGCGCTTGACATTGTCGACCTGGTCGTCGAACGGATCGGTGTCGACAGTGACCTCGAACACCACATCCTCAGACGTTGTGCCCGAATAATGCTGTGTGCCGCCGCTCTGCGATGCCGGGTACGAGACCGAACCGCTGTAATGCACCGTGATTGTCTTGCGGAATGTTCTTGTATAACTCATGATTCCTCAGTGCATTAAAGGTTAGAAAGTCTCGAACGCATGCGACTCGAACATGCGCAGTATGGTCTGCTGGCGGCGCGGGTCGAGACCCGAGGCGGCCAC
>USKE01000300.1 GCA_900555165.1 uncultured Porphyromonadaceae bacterium
CCCAAAACTGCTCTACGCCCTCACGCCCGACGAGCCCCCCGCCGTCACCGCCACCTACGGCCGCGCAATAGTGGCCAACGCGATGCGCAACGACTCGGTGGCACAGATTGCCCTCATGCAGAAAGCCCTCGACAACCACATACCTTTCGATTCGGTATTCTCGCGCGTGCGCCAGACAAGTTTCTCGCTCGGCAAGACATCGCTCTACGAGCGTTTCCTGACACATGTGCGCGCCGCATATCCCTGGATGAAACGCACCGTCGACGGCTATCTTCTGCGCTACTACGCCTACCGCCGCAACGGCCTGATGATGGTGCGCTACAGTGACCAGATGCTTGCCGGCGCCCCCGCCAACATCGAATTCCTGACACTGCGCGGCCAGGGGCTGTTCCTTCAGAATCTCGAACAGGAGGCTGTCGACACCTTTACCCGCATCCTCGACATCGACCCCGCCAACTTCACCGCCCTGGTAACCCTGGGCAACTGGTATGCCGACGCCGGCACCCCGGACTCACGCCCTCTGGCCCGCGAATACCTCTCGCGCGCCCTGAGCGTGCACCCCACCCCCTACGTGGCAGCACGGCTGGCAGCCCTCCCGGTTCAGTAACTTTTCTGTTGCAGTTATGGCCCGAGCTCGGGCCATAACCCGGCACCCATGCCCCTCTCACTTGCGCCCGAAATCGGCAGGTATCTCGCCCCACAGGGGGGTGTTCCACACCAGCACCGGGTTGCGGGTCTGATGGGTCTGCAGCCACAGGTCAGCGCGGTCAAGCAGCTCGAACACCCGCGCCGTGGCCGCCGTGCGCTCAAGTGTGCAGCGGTGACGCCGGTTGCGCACCCAGGCGCGCGCCGTGCGCGAGTCTGAATATATCGGCGTGACCGAATCGTTGCGGTTATACAGCAGCGCCAGTGCATGCACAAGCGCCAGATATTCGGCGGCGTTGTTCGTGCCCGAGGGCACAGGGCCGTAATGGAAAATCTGCTCGCCGGTAGCCAGGTCGACCCCACGGTACTCCATCGGCCCCGGAACACCCGAGCATGCGCCGTCAACGGCCCAGGCGTGCGCGTTAATCTCGGGGAACGCTATCAGCCTGTCGGCGATCGACGTCAGCACCGACCGCTGCCCCATGTCGCTGTTGTGCATGGCTATGGCGCGCACTATCCCCTCCTCCTGCTCGGAGTCGCCGCGGAAAGCCGCCGTAGCCGCCTCCTGACTTGTGAAAGCCTTGTATTTCGCGCCCGGGAACCCCGTCACCTGGTCGTGACAGTCCTCCCAGTTGTCGTAGATGCCGGGCTGACGCCCCTCCCACACCACATAGAATTTGCGTTGTGCCATATCCTCCCTCTTACTTACGATAACATCAGCAGACGTATGTCTGTCCATTTCACACCCGCCATGCGGGCCACGCGGCGGTTCACGGCCTTCCCTAAGAAGGTAAGCACGGCCTCCTGCATACCGGCGGTGAGCATTATCGCCTTCTGACGTCCCTCGCACCCGGCGATGTCGTCGAGCAGGGTGATGAACGTGTCGCTCAGCGCCATGGCCGCCGTGCGCGGCACGGCGCTGCCGGCGTTCACATAGCACACGCGGCGCGCGGGGGCGTCGGCACCCGACAGGGGCGCACCGGCACACTGGCGCGAGTCGGGCACGGCCACATCGACCGTCGGCAGCGAGGGGAACACATGCCCCGGGTCGCATGACAGGTCGAAGACCAGCACCCCGCGTTTCATCAGCTCCACACCGTCGGCGTCGACTTTCACGGGGCAGTCCTCAAGGTCGGTCGAGATTACCACGTCGGCGCGCCGCAGGGCGTTCTCAAGCGCATGGGGGTGTATCGACGAACCGGTGACGGTGCCGTAGAGGTCGCGCAGGGCGCGCCGCAGGCGGTACACGTCGCCGTCGAACATCTGCACCGTGGCGCCCAGCCCAATGGCCGAACGTGCCGCGGCGCACGCCCCCAGGTCGGAACCCAACACAAGCACCTCGCACGGTATCACCCCGGCCACGCCCCCGGGCAGAATCCCCTTGCCGCGGGCCGTGTCGGCCATCATACCCGCCGCCAGCACTATGGCCGCGCGCCCGGCAATCTCCGAAAGCACGTCGGCGAACGGCCGGTTGCCGTCGCGGTCGGTTATGAGGTCGATAGCGATGTTGATGATATGCCTGTCGAGCAGCTGACGTATCACGTCGGCCGCCTGTGGACGGTGGAAATTGGCCAGGGTGAACAGCATCGAGCCGCGGCGCAGACGGCGGATGTCGGCCATCCCCAGGGGCGCCAGGTGTATCACCATATCGCACTCCAGGGCACGCCCGCGGTCGGTGATGACGGCGCCGGCGCGGGCGTATGCCTCGTCGGTGTAGCATATCGAGCGCGGCGCCCCCTCCTCGATCTTCACCTGGTAGCCGCGCTCGGTGAGCGAGCGCACGGCGTCGGGCGTAAGCGGGAAACGCCGCTCGCCGGGCACCGTGCAGCGCGGCAATCCGATGGTGAGGCGAGGTCGGGGGGT
>USKE01000301.1 GCA_900555165.1 uncultured Porphyromonadaceae bacterium
TGTCGATCTCGTTGGCCAAGACGATGTCGAATCCGGCACGCCTGAAACCGAGCGACAGCCCTCCGGCTCCTGAGAAAAGGTCTATGACACGGGGATTACGCTCCATCGCCGGTACGGTATTTGAGGATAAACGACTTGATGTAATCCCTCTCATCCGGCGTCAGCCCGTAGCAGGGAGCCACGGCATCGTCAATGAGGTCTATCACATCCTTGCAATACTTGTGTTTGTATTCATACTCGGTCTGTTTCGTGCCCACATACACTTTGGTCTCCTCAAGCCGGGCCGCAAGCCGCGCATAGAGCTGACTGAACAGCGCCGGGTCGCCGGTCGCGGCCGGAATCCGGAAAAGACCCAGCTCTTTCGACGTTATGTGCCAGCAGTCAGACACCGCAATCCAGAAAAAGAAGAACAGCGACGAGTTCAGCAGACACC
Source organism: uncultured Porphyromonadaceae bacterium (assembly GCA_900555165.1). Taxonomy (GTDB): domain Bacteria; phylum Bacteroidota; class Bacteroidia; order Bacteroidales; family Muribaculaceae; genus UBA7173. The sequence continues at coordinate 434 of USKE01000301.1, forward strand.
GCATGAAATCGGTCATCTCGGGGGCGCACATCATACGTTTGTATTCCTTCGAACCCGGATTGTGCGAGAACGCCTTTATCCAGAAACAGTTGCGCATGTTCAGCCACACCGCGCCGCCGTCGGCGCCGCCATACGACAGCGCGTCTAACAGACTGGCGCTCTCCCCGTCGGCCACACATTTCCGGAAGACCGACGCCTCAGTGTCATTGCCGAGCTTGGGGATGCAGAGAGCGCCCTGCGGTATCACCCGGGCCAGCGACGTACGCCTGAAGAGCTCAGGGCGCTCATCGCGGTACCAGTAATTGTACGACGAGCTGAAACACCCCGGGCACGCCGTGGCTTTGGCGCCGATCAGAATGGTAAGTTTCTGGTGCACACCGCTGAAAAGGCAGTCGGGCCTGTCGGCGTAGTTCAGCAGACAGATATTGGCGAACGCCTCTGAGACAATGGCGCGTATGGGAGCCATGCGCCGCGTGGCCACATACGATACCGGCACGATGAACCCGATCACCCCGTCTGCGGCAGTCATCCGCGTCACGTTGGCCAGCACGTTGGCATACGTGTTGCCGAACTGCTCGCGGGGCTTGAAATCGAGCGAGCGGTATTCTACATAGGGGGGATTTCCCACTGTTATGTCGTAGGTGCCGAACCTGTCGAAATCAGCGTTGACAAAATCGGCAACCATGAAATTTCCGTTGATGATGCGGGCCAGTTCCGGCAGGAGCCCCGTGTCAGTCAGGTGCGGACACAAGGTGAAAAACAGCCTTGTGCGGGCTATGGCCACCGACTCGGGCGATATGTCGTTGCCGTAAAGCGACCGCGCAACACCCAGCACGGCGGCGTCACCTCCGGCAGGCACCAGACCGAGTTTCAGCGCGGGCGCCGGGGCCCGAAGGGGCACCAGAAACTCACCGGCGCCGCATGTTGGGTCGAAAACCGACGCCGACACCAGTCTGCGCCGCGCCGCGCCCGGCAGCTCCGCCAGGCGCCGTGCCGCCTCGTCGGGCGCCGCAACACCCCCGAAACTCCTGTCGGCATACTTCAGAAAGGCATTCGCAGTTATGAAACCGGCCACATCGGGCATGGTATAGAACACCCCGTCTTTCTTGCGCCGGTGCCCCTTCTCGTTGAGCGACGCCAACGTCTGATGGATGTCGCCCCCCGCATTTCCGGCTCCCGTCTCCGCGCTGCCGTACCCCACTCCTGGACCCAACAGCACGCCGACAGCCTTCCGCGCCATGCGGTTGCCGGGGGTACCGTCGCCGAAAAGCGCAGAAATCTGCTGTGACACAGCCTGTTCAAGAACCTTCTTATTATCCTGTTCCACGGGTCTGAGCGCAACCTCTTACGAGTTGACAAGATACAAAGTTACTAAATATTTCCGGTCCGGCAAGTATGCATTTACGTGTTATTCCGTGGAGAAGAACTGCCGACAAGCTTTTACCGCTACGGGCGGTGGTGCTGGAGGTAGTCGGAGGGGGTGGTGCCGTATTCCTCGCGGAAACACTGGCGGAAGTTGGCAGGGCTGCCCATCCCGACCATCAGGGCTATCTCCGAGACGGTATACCGCCCCGTGAGCAGGAGCTCGGCGGCGCGGTTGGCGCGGTATTTGCGAATCAGCCGCGAAACCGACATGCCGGTGATGGCCTTTACTTTGCGATAGAGCGTGGAGTGCGACATGCACATGCGGTCGGCGATGAACCCTACGTCGAGTTTCTCGCCGGCGATGTCGGCAAGTATGATGTCGCCGACCTTACGGAGAAATTCACTGTCGGCTGTTGTCATTTTCGATATTATGGCGTTGGCATCGGTTTCAGCCGCGGGCGCGCCGGCGCCCGCAGGTGCCGCATCGGCGGCTGTTTCGGCGACCGGCTGTTCGGGCACGGGCGCGACGGGCGCGGCAAGCTGCGCATCAAGCGTGGCGGCGGCCATGCGGCGGCGCGTGTCAAGGATATTGCGGATACGGGCACGCAATATCTTTGACGAGAACGGTTTGGTGATAAACGAGTCGGCACCGCATTCATAAGCCTCAAGCCGGGCCTCGTCGGCAATCTTGGC
>USKE01000302.1 GCA_900555165.1 uncultured Porphyromonadaceae bacterium
GATGCGGCAGCGGTCGAGCGTAAGCCGGGCCTCGGCATGGCGCAGACCGGAATGGAGGAGTCCGGCGGTGATGTGGCGTGCCTTGAGGTTGTCGACCTGGTCCTTCATCAGTGAGATCAGGGGGGTGACCACGACGGTGAGGCCGTCGAGCATCAGCGCCGGCACCTGGAACGTGATGGATTTGCCGCCGCCGGTGGGGAGCAGTCCGAGCGTGTCGCGGCCTGCCAGCACTGAGGCGATTATCTCGCGCTGGCAGGGGCGGAAAGTGTCGTAGCCCCAGTATTTTCTGAGGATATCCTCGGGGGTGCCGCTCATAATGGTGTGCCGTAGGACGGTGTGGCGTGTGCCGGTGTCAGTCGTCGCAGATGGTTATCTCCTTTACCTGCAGCTGGATGTTGCCCGGCAGGGCCTGATGCTTGTTGTCTTCGATGGTGTAGCAGATGTTGAACCGGCGCCCGGCATGGATAGCGGGGAAAAGCTCGGCCTTGTTGAAGGCTATGCCGTTGAACACCTTGCCCGAGGTATCGTCGACCAGCTCGAGTTTGATGTGCTCGAGGGTGCGCCCTACCAGTTTCGAGGTACCGAAATCCATGACGTTGCGGGTGCAGAACACCGGTTTCTGGTTCCCGGGGCCGTAGGGGTTGAAACGCCTGAGGGTGGAGATGAACTCGGGGGTGATTTCCGAGAATGTGAGGTAGGCGTCGATGTCGTAGAGCGGCCTCAGCTGCGAGGGGAGGATGTTGGCGGCCACATATTCTTCGAACCGGCGTGTGAACTCGGGGATATTCTCCTGTTTCAGCGAGAGCCCCACGGCGTAGGGATGGCCGCCGAAGTTCTCGAGCAGATCGCGGGTCGAGTCGACGGCCTTGTAGATGTCGAACCCCTGCACCGAGCGCGACGAGCCTGTGGCTATGCCGTTGGTGAGCGTGAGCACCACCGATGGCTTGTAGTACAGCTCTGTGAGGCGCGAGGCCACGATGCCGATGATTCCCTGGTGCCAGTCTTTGTTGAAGATGACGATGGATTTCTTTCCGGCGTCGGCCTCAAGACGTTTCGAGAGTATGGCGTTGGCCTCTTCGGTGATGCGTTTGTCAAGTTCCTTGCGGTCCTTGTTGTACTGGTCTATGGCGCGGGCAATCTGGTAGGCGTCGGCGAAGTCGCGCGAGACCAGCAGGTCGACCGCCTCGCGTCCGCTCTGCATGCGTCCCGAGGCGTTGATGCGCGGGCCGATCTTGAAAATCACGTCTGAGATGGTGATCTCGCGCCCCGAAAGGTTGCAGATTCTGATTATGGCCCTGAGCCCCATATTGGGGTTCGTGTTGAGGCGCCGCAGGCCGTGGTAGGCCATTATGCGGTTCTCGTCGACCATAGGCACGATGTCGGCGGCAATTGATACGGCCACCAGGTCGAGCATGCCGTCAAGCTCGTTGCGCGGTATGCCGTTGCTGATGGCGAAGGCCTGCATGAGCTTGAATCCCACGCCGCACCCCGAAAGGTGCGGGCACGGATATGTGGACCCGGGCATCTTCGGGTTCAGGATGGCCACAGCCTCTGGCAGCACGTCGTCTGGAACGTGATGGTCGCAGATAATGAAGTCTATGCCGTGCTCGCGGGCATGGGCAATCTCCTCGTTGGCCTTTATGCCGCAGTCGAGGATGATGACGAGTTTTACCCCCTGGCGTGCGAATTCGTCGATGGTGTCTGACGAGATGCCGTACCCTTCGTCGTAACGGGTGGGGATGAAATAGTCTATGTTAGAGTAGAAGTTGAGCAGGTATTTGTAGACCAGGGCGACGGCGGTAGTACCGTCGACGTCATAGTCGCCATATACCATGATCTTCTCCTTTGACCCCATGGCTTTGTTCAGCCGGTGAACAGCTTTATCCATGTCGGGCATCAGGAACGGGTCGTGGAGATTTCTCAGAGAGGGGTGGAAGAAACGTTCAGCATCCTCCACCGAAGAAATCCCGCGCTGAACCAGGAGCTCGCTTATGGGCGGACAGGAGGCATAGCGTTTCGCCAGCGCTGTCTCGATCTTTTGCTCTTCGGGTGTTAGGGGTAAATAATTCCATTTACCGGTCATTTATATTGTTTTTTTATTATCGGGTGGAGGGGGGAGAGAGATCGGTTGGCCGCCAGGCGGCAGATGGTATAGACAGGAGAGATGTCGGTATTAGCTGAAAGCCAGATGTATAGCGGGTCGCTTCCGGGTAGGTGTCGGAGAGAGCCGGATGAGCCTTTTTCGCCACTATACGATTTCTTGCAAATATAGCCAATTTTTTTGAAAATTCCATAGGCTGTAAATGCATTTTTGAAACTCTTTAACAATACCGGTCCCATTGCCATCTTGTGAGACGCCACATCTTCAAGTGACGGATCATGACCTCCGGTAATCATTGTAGGGTCGCTGCATGCAGCGACCGCGTGACTGGTATGATGTTAACCAGCGTGGCGGTCGCTGCATGCAGC
>USKE01000303.1 GCA_900555165.1 uncultured Porphyromonadaceae bacterium
CCGAGCATGAGCATCTGGGCCTCAAGAATGGCCTCGTTGCCCAGGGGAAGGTGCACGGCCATCTGGTCACCGTCGAAATCGGCGTTGAAGGCGGTACATGCCAGCGGGTGGAGCTGGATGGCTTTGCCCTCGATCATCTTGGGCTGGAATGCCTGGATGCCGAGACGGTGCAGTGTCGGGGCACGGTTGAGCAGCACGGGGTGACCCTTCATGACGTTCTCGAGGATATCCCATACCACGGGTTCCTTGCGGTCGACGATCTTCTTGGCCGATTTGACGGTCTTCACGATGCCGCGCTCGATGAGCTTGCGGATTACGAAGGGCTTGTAAAGCTCGGCGGCCATGTATTTGGGGATACCGCACTCGTGCATCTTCAGCTCGGGGCCGACGACGATGACCGAACGGGCCGAGTAGTCGACACGCTTACCGAGCAGGTTCTGACGGAAACGGCCCTGTTTACCCTTGAGCGAGTCGGAGAGCGACTTCAGGGGGCGGTTGGCATCGGTCTTGACGGCCGACGACTTGCGCGAGTTGTCGAGCAGAGAGTCAACGGCCTCCTGGAGCATGCGTTTCTCGTTGCGGAGAATCACCTCGGGAGCCTTGATCTCGATGAGTCGTTTCAGACGGTTGTTGCGGATGATCACGCGACGGTAGAGGTCGTTGAGGTCGGAGGTGGCGAAACGGCCGCCGTCCAGGGGCACGAGCGGGCGCAGGTCGGGCGGAATCACGGGCACGGCCTGCAGGATCATCCACTCGGGCTTGTTGCGGCTTGCCGACGCGCGGAACGACTCCACGACCTGGAGGCGCTTGAGGGCCTCGGTCTTGCGCTGCTGCGAGCCGTCTTTGTGGGCGATGTCGCGCAGCTGGTATGAAAGCTCGTCGAGGTTGATGGTGGTCAGAAGGTCATAGATGGCCTCGGCGCCCATCTTGGCGACGAACTTCTCGGGATCGTCGTCAGGCAGCTGGTCGTTGCCCTGGGGCAGACGCTCCAGGTATTCGAAATACTGCTCTTCGGTGAGGAGGTCCATCTTCTGCAGAGGCTCCTCATCGTTGGCGAAGATACCGGGGTTTGTCACGATATAGCGCTCGTAGTAGATTACGGCGTCGAGTTTCTTCGAGGGGAGACCGAGCAGGTAGCCGATCTTGTTGGGGAGCGAGCGGAAGTACCAGATGTGTGCCACGGGTACCACAAGCTTGATGTGGCCCATGCGTTCGCGGCGCACTTTCTTCTCGGTGACCTCCACACCGCAGCGGTCGCAGACGATGCCTTTGTAGCGGATGCGCTTGTATTTTCCGCAGTGGCACTCGTAGTCCTTTACGGGACCGAAGATGCGTTCGCAGAACAGACCGTCGCGCTCGGGCTTGTATGTGCGGTAGTTGATGGTTTCGGGTTTGAGCACCTCGCCTGATGATTTCTCGAGAATCTCCTCGGGCGACGAGAGTCCGATGGTGATTTTGGAGAAACCGGTTTTAGCTTTTGTTTCTTTTCTGAAAGCCATATCTTGATGTTGCTGTTTGCTGTAATTAATGAGAGAAGATTCAGGAAATAACCTTGTTTTTTCCGGCGTTTCCGCGCTTTCGCCTGCCGGGTATATATAAACGTGGAAATCTGCGTTTTATTGCCCGGAGGTGCGGAATTGCAAGCCGGATGGCGCGGAGCTGTCAGAGTGGTTCTGCCGGTAGGAGCCGCGGGGTGATGTCGAGGGAGCGTACGTCGGTACGTGACCGAGTCAGAATCCCCGCGGCGACGACCCGGAAGGGCCGCTATCACAGCTCTGCAAGGTTATTGTTCGAGGTTGATAGAGAGTCCGAGACCCTGCAGCTCGTGCAGCAGCACGTTGAGCGACTCGGGGATGCCCGGTGTAGGCATCGGCTCGCCTTTGACGATAGCCTCGTAGGCTTTCGAGCGGCCGGTGACATCGTCAGACTTGATGGTAAGAATCTCCTGGAGCACGTGCGACGCGCCGAAGGCTTCGAGTGCCCAGACCTCCATCTCACCGAAACGCTGGCCGCCGAACTGGGCTTTACCGCCGAGGGGCTGCTGGGTGATCAGTGAGTACGGGCCGATTGAACGCGCGTGCATCTTGTCCTCTACCATGTGGCCGAGTTTCAGCATGTAGATCACGCCCACGGTGGCAGGCTGGTCGAAACGCTCGCCGGTTCCGCCGTCATAGAGGTACGTCTTGCCGTAGCGGGGCACACCGGCCTTGTCGGTCCAGTTGTTGAGGTCGTCGAGTGTGGCGCCGTCGAAAATCGGGGTCGAGAACTTCTCGCCCAGCTCGCGGCCTGCCCAGCCCAGTACGGTCTCGAAAATCTGGCCCAGGTTCATACGCGAAGGCACACCCAGGGGGTTCAGACAGATGTCGACCGGTGTACCGTCGGCGAGGAAGGGCATGTCCTCCTGGCGCACCACGCGCGACACGATACCCTTGTTACCGTGACGGCCGGCCATCTTGTCGCCCACGCC
>USKE01000304.1 GCA_900555165.1 uncultured Porphyromonadaceae bacterium
AGAAACCCACAACACCGGGGGGGGTTTCCCGGGAAGGAACCCGCCGCTGTGTGCTAATGGGGGATGTAACTTATGTAATGTATGTGACGTATGTTACTTATGTGGGTTTGGGGGAGATCAGCGGATGATCTTGGCGGCTTTGCCGTTGGCGTAGCGCACCACATAGATGCCTGCGGGGAGCGATGCAACCGATACGGTCTGGAGCATGCGGCCGTCGACGGTATAGATGCCTGTAACCTCGTAGGTGGCGTCTGATGCGACGTCATCGATGGCGGCTATGCCCGAAACCTTGAAGGGTACCTTCAGCTCTACGCCATGGGCGTTGAGGGTGGCGTCGAATTCGCCGTCAGAAGCACCGTCGACTGCTGTGATGGTCAGTCGGGCGTTGTTGAAACGGCCTGTAACCTGTGCGTCGAACCCTTCGCGTACATCTACTGTGATCTCAGAGCCGTCGTAGTAGCTTATGAGGGGAATCTCCACCGTGCGCACCGCATCGGTAATCTCGGGGAGCACGTCGGTAGTCTCGCCGCGCTCAAGGTATGCGTATGTGCCGCCCAGATTGATGGCGAAGGCGCACCACATTTCCTGACCATCTTCGTTCGTGAAGTTGGCCACCGGGAAGTTGCTGATACCCGACTGGCCGGGGCCGGTGATCTCAGCCTGAATGAAACCGAGACAGAGACCTGAATCATCGGGAGTGGTCTGCATCTCAGGTGCGAAATATTCAACCTTGTCGCTGTTGAATCCTGTGATTCGGATTATGTAGGCTGGAGCGCCTGCCGTTGAGATCACTGCCGGAGTATCGAACTCGAAACGGATATTGTAGTAATCCTGCATGCCACCCTCTGAGAATGTCATGTCAGACCCCTTGATGGTACCGGTGGCAATGACCTCGTCTTCCATGAACTCGTCGTTGAGTTTTACGATTTCGGCCATGAAGAGGGCATCAGCACCGATTTTACCTTTTGCAAGCAGCCATGCGCTGTCCACTACCAGAGGTTTCTCTGTGGGGAAGATGTAGTTGAGCAGCGAGACGATGCGGCATGACTGGTCGGGAGTCGCGTCTTCGCCGAAATAATGGTTGGTCCACCACTGGTTAGCGCGGTTGTTGTAGCCGAAGATGGGGATTGAGGGTTCCCCGAAATCGTAAGGCTCGACGGTGTAGATGTCCATGTCGGCCTGGTCTACATTGAACGGGAGCAGTCCGAGGCGGATGCTGTTCTCGCCCTGGCGTATCATAGGCTGGCCACCGACCTGGAATGCCGATACCTCGGGCGTGTAGGTTGATGTCACGCCCTGTGACTCGGCTCTGAGCAGGGGGAAGTTATAGAGGCTCTTGATTGAGGTAGCCTCTGACTCGAAGTTGGGTGTATAGAGTTCGGCGAACGAGGTTCCGGTTTTGGTCTCAATCTGTGTGGATGTGCCGGGCTGGATGTAGCTCCAGGTATAGGTGGTGCCGTCGCCGGGATTCGCTACCTCAAGACAGAGATCCTCGAATGCGGGATATACCGCGAGAATATCGTTGGGCATAGTCCAGTTGCTCTCGTATGCGAAACCGGTGTATAGGGTCGAGACGGGCAGTGTGTATTTGGCACTGGGTGCAGGGACGCCTACACGCACATCGTCGATGGCTACGGTATCACCATCCTTGCCCACATATCTGAAAGCTATCTTCATATTCTTGCCGGCGTAATCAGCCAGAGAGAATGAGCGCGGATTGAGCTTGTCGGAAACGACTTCATACATGTCGGAGTACGGCATGCCGATATACCGGTCGGCGGCATCCCATATCTTCTGCCATTCGCCCCCGTCAACGCTATAGTAAAGCTGCAGTGTGGCCGAAATCTCCTGCGAGATCCATGTTCCTTCGTTGTAGTTCACATGTTCGCTGTCTATGATGAACAGATATGGTGCGTTGTGTTCCTCGCAGAACGACAGTTCAGCGCCGGCCGGTACAGTGAACTCGGGAGACACAAGCCATTCGTCCTGTTCGACGACATTCCCCATGGGATACATCACTTTTGCAAAATATGAACCGTTGGGGAACGGTGGGTAGGTCAGGGCGCCTGTTATCTGCCAGGTGGCTTCCGGGTTGGTAGCGGCGTTTACAGCTCCTTTCGATTCACGTGTCCAGCCGTCGGGTAGCCAGTTGACATTGTCGGTAGCCGAGGCTTTCCCTTCGAAATCCTCGTAGATGGTCACGCTGGGACTTGCGGCAGCTTTTAATGCCAGCGGGTTAATCGGAGTGCCGCCGCCACAGCCGCAAGTCCCGTGACAATGGTACAGATTCTTTTCATTGATATAATATTAAAATTAAAGATGGACTATGACAAAGATAGTCAATATCATAGACATATCAGCCGATTGTAACGGCTGATATGTCACATTTCCGTCATTTTGGTATAAAAAAGGTGTTTTTGAATTTAGAACGGGGCGGTGCATCGTTAAAACGATGCACCG
>USKE01000305.1 GCA_900555165.1 uncultured Porphyromonadaceae bacterium
CTATCACGCGCGGGCGCGGCTCATAGCGGCGCATGGCGTAACGCGCGGCCGAACGGCCTATGCCGGTGTCGTCTACCCCGATACGCGCCGTGTAGGTGTCACCGTTTATGTTGCGGTCGAATATTATGACCGGAATCCCCTTGCGGTAGACCTCGCTGATTACCGGGGTGAGCGCGTCGGCCTCGTTGGGCGACACTATGATGATGTCGAAACCGTTGTCGGCGAAATACCGGATGTCGGCGATCTGCTTGCTGTTGCTGTCGTCGGCCGAGCGGATCTCCACGTTGATGTCGTCGTGGAACATGGCCTCGCGGCTGATCTCGTCGTTCATCTTCGAGCGCCAGTCGTCCTGACTGCACTGCGACACGCCGATGCGGTATGTCTTCTCCTGCCGGCAGGCAACCGACAGCAACGGCAGGAGCATCACGATCATATATTTAAGGTATCTGGAAAAGGTCATAGAACTACGATGTTTTGGACCCGGGCGTGCCGGCAGGAGGCCATGTGGCCGGTTTAAGGTGGCACAAAGTTAAGCACTCGGCCATAAATTTCAGTGCATTAAAGAGTAAAAAATCGGCCTTGCCGAAAATTTGTCATCAAATGCACATTTTTTTATAGCGCATTCCCGCCGTATGTAGTAGCTTTGTGTCAGCAACGAAAACACAACAAAAGGATATCAAGGCTGAGTTTCCTCCCGGCTGCAGTTTCCGGGGAAAAGATTGTAAAGGTTTGCAATAGTGCATTACATGCATGAGAGGTCATTTAGACTTTTTCTTAAATGACGCCGAAATGATTATTCACCCTAAAAGCGATAACCTCATATCATGAACAAAATACTCGCCATACTTGCGGCGACGGCCACCGTCGCCACAGCAGCCGAGGGCGCCGACGGCATACGCGTCGACCACCTCGGCACCAACAACACGCTGGTGCGCGTGGCTCCCGACGCGCAGGGGCGCTACCTTCTGATGCCCGTGCAGGAGAGCAACGACGACGCCACCGTGAACGTGCTCGTCGACGGCAAGCTCGAAAAGACAATATATGTGCGCCTGGCAAAGTCGAAGGTCGACTACGAGGTGCCCCTCGACATCACCCCCTGGAAGGGGCACGACGTGGTGCTGAACGTCATCACCACCCAGAACCGTTCAAGCGTGCGCGAGGCCAAAGACGACGCCTGCTGGCAGAACTTCGCCCTGGCCGACACCTTCGACACCGCCAACCGCGAGAAATTTCGCCCGGCATACCACCACACTCCGCTCTACGGCTGGATGAACGACCCCAACGGTATGTTCTACAAGGATGGCGTGTGGCACCTCTACTACCAGTACAACCCCTACGGCTCGAAATGGCAGAACATGACCTGGGGCCATTCAAGCTCGAAAGACCTGGTGCACTGGGATCACCGCCCCCTGGCAATCGAGGCCAACGGCCTGGGCGCCGTGTTCTCGGGCAGCTCGGTGGTGGACCGTGACAACACTTTCGGCGCCGGGAAAGACGCCGTGGTGTCGCTCTACACCTCGGCCGCCACAAGCCAGATACAGAGCGCCGCGACCAGCACCGACAACGGCGAGACATTCACCATCTACGCCGGAAACCCTGTGATCACACTCGACAGCGAGGCCCGCGACCCCAACATGTTCTGGCACGAACCCACGGGCCGCTGGGTGCTGACGCTTGCCCACGCCCTTGAGCATGAGATGCTCATATACTCGTCGGCCGACCTGAAGAACTGGACTCTCGAAAGCTCGTTCGGCAAGGGGCTCGGCTCGCAGGAGGGCGTGTGGGAGTGTCCCGACCTGTTCCCCCTGCCGGTCGACGGCAACGGCCCCGAGAAATGGATGCTGATATGCAACATCAACCCCGGCGGCCCCTTCGGAGGCTCGGCCACACAATATTTCATCGGTGATTTCGACGGACACAAGTTCACCCCCGACACCGACGCCGACGGCAAGGTGCCCACAAAGTGGATGGACTTCGGCAAAGATCACTACGCCACCGTTTCGTGGAGCGACGCCCCCGACGCACGCCGCACCGTGATCGGCTGGATGTCGAACTGGCAGTATGCCGCCGAGGTGCCCACGATGCAGTTCCGCTCGGCCAACACCCTGCCGCGCGAGGTATCGCTCTTCACCGGCACCGACGGCCAGGTATATGCCGCATCGGCCCCCTCGCCCGAGGTCGACGCACTGCGCGGCGCCCTTGTCAGCAAGGCTCACAATGCATCGGTGGGCGCATCGGGCAGGCGCTATGACCTCCCCGCCGCCAACGACGGCATCTGCGAGATAGACCTCGGCCTGAGTGCTGGCAGCGCCGACTCGGTCACCGTGACCCTCTCGAACCCCGCGGGCGAGAAGGTGGTGATGACCTACGACCCCAAGGCCGGAACCCTGGCATGCGACCGCCGCCAGAGCGGTGTCACCGACTTCAGCCGTGACTTCCCCGC
>USKE01000306.1 GCA_900555165.1 uncultured Porphyromonadaceae bacterium
CGGCCCGGCGGCCATCAGTTCTTGTCTATGTTGATGAAGTCGGCCATCAGTTTCTCGATCTCGCCGATGGCGCGGGGAAGCTCGTCATTCACCACCACATGGTCGAACCTGTCGCGGAAACCGAGCTCGTACTCGGCACGGCCCACGCGCTCCTCGATCGCCTCGGGCGACTCGCTGCCGCGCTGCACCAGGCGGCGGCGCAGTTCGTCGATGCTGGGCGGAGCGATGAAGATGCTCAGCGCCTCGTCGCCGAACTGGCGGCGCACGTTCATGCCGCCGTTCACGTCGATGTCGAGAATCACGTTGTGACCGGCATCGACGCGGTTCTGGATTTCAGAGCGCAGGGTGCCGTAGTAGCGACCGGGATATACCTGCTCGTACTCGACGAAGGCGCCGTTGGCAATCAGGTCCTTGAACTCCTCATCAGAAAGGAAGTGGTAGCTGACACCGTCGACCTCGCCCGGGCGGGGCTTGCGGTTGGTGGCCGACACCGAGAACTGCAGGTCGAGTTCGCCGCGGTCCATGATGTCGCCTATTATGGTTGACTTACCGCACCCCGAAGGTGCCGAAATGATAATCAATTTCCCTTTATTCATGGCAGTTGTTACTGGCTTTTCTTGTTAGGTTTTGTGCTGTCGGGGAAGTCAGACCAGTCCGACCTGTCTGACTTGTCCGACTTGTCTGACTTTTCCGGATTGTCAGAGGGCGTTCAGCACCTGCTCCTTGATCTGCTCGAGCTCGTCTTTCATCTTCACCACGAGAATCTGCATCTCGGCGTGGTTGCTCTTCGAGCCGAGGGTGTTGATCTCGCGGCCCATCTCCTGGGCAATGAAACCGAGTTTCTTCCCCTGCCCTCGTTTGCCGTCGAGAGTCTCGATAAAATATCCAAGATGCTGCGCGAGGCGCTGTTTCTCCTCGGTGATGTCGAGTTTCTCGATGTAGAATATCATCTCCTGCTCGAAACGCCCCTTGTCATAGTCGGCCTGAGGAATCGCGGCGAGCGAGTCGGTGATGCGGGCGCGGATACGCGTCATGCGCTCCACCTCATAGCGTGGCACCTCGGCGAGCAGTTCCGACAGGCGCGCTATGCGCTGACGGAAAAATTCGGTAAGTTTGCGTCCCTCGGTCTCGCGGTAGTCGGTGAGAGCCTGCACGGCACGTGTAAGGGCGTCGAAAATCGCCTCGCGCTCATCGGACGACACCTCGGCGGGCGACTCGCTGTGCACCGCGTCGGGGAAACGCAGCAGCACGCTGTACCAGTCCTGCGGCTGGGGAATCGCCAGACGTTCAGATGCTTCGACGATCTGTTTCTTGTAAGCCTCGAGGGCCGGGAGATTGAGCTGTACCGACGCGTCACCGCCGACAGTCTCCACAAACATCGAGAGCTCCACCTTTCCGCGCTCAAGCATCGGCGCCACGGCCGAACGCATCTCGGCCTCGAGCGAGCGGTAGCCCGCCGGCACCCTCATCGACAGATCGAGCTGCTTGGAATTGAGCGACTTGACCTCAAAAGTGAATTTCCGATTATTGATTTCGGCAACGGCTGAGCCGAAACCTGTCATAGATAATACCATCGCTATGATTCGTTTTATCAAGTAAGCATTGCAAAGTTATCAATATTTTTCGACTTCCAAACAACCTGCCTTACAAAATCCTTTTTCACACGATTTAACTGCGTTCTCTTCCGCTGAAAGCTTGCTCATTACCTAATTGTTTGCTAACTTTGCATTATATAAATCCCGACTGACAATCTTACTTATATATACTTACTTATATTTACCGGAATTTACCAGACAGAACACCATGTTTAAAGCACTGAGATACGTGGCCCTGGGCGCGATGGCTCTGGGTTGCGTTGCCGCAAAAGGTGCGGATGCCAACGTCGACGCCGACGGCATGCCGATCGTTTACCTGCGCGGCGACCAGACCGGCAACGGCTGGGCCGTGAACCCGCAGTACCGTTTCACCCGCACGGGCAATACCTACACCCTGCATGTCGACGCCCTCGACGGCGAGTTCAAGTTCGCCACCGACAACTGGACCACATTCGACTACGGCGCACCGGTCGCGAAACCCGAAAAATATACCGTGACGGCCACGCAGACTTTCGATGCCCTCAAGAGTGGCGGCAACTTGATTGCCACAAACCTGAGCGACGTCACCGTGACATTCACATATACGCCCGACGCGCCGTCGCTCCCCGTGACCATGACCGTCGGAGGCCGCGACATCGCCGGACTGTCGGGCACGCTCCCTGTGCTGTATATCAATGTCTACACCGACGCCACGCACACGCGGCTCGACAACGAGGTGATCTCGAAAGACCTCGCCCACAAGAATTATTTTTCTGATTCGGAATACTGGCTCGACCTCAACGGCTGCGAGTGGCTGGCCGACCTCGGCGGTGA
>USKE01000307.1 GCA_900555165.1 uncultured Porphyromonadaceae bacterium
AGGTCGACCAGTCTCAGCGGCTTGTCGTAGGCGGCCACCAGCAGGCTGTTCCCGTCGAGCGGCAGCAGTCCGGGGATGAAACAGAATCCCGGGTCGAACACCTGCAGGTGCGTGAACTCACTGTCGTCCGGACGCAGGTAATACACGTATGGCGAGCATGTGCCGAGCCATATCGTGCCGTTGGCGTCCTCGCAGATTGACATCACGCCCCAGGCGCTGAACCGCCGCTCGATGTCAAGGCGGCCGCCGGCGTAGCGGCCCTGCAGTATCTCGCCAGACGTTATCGTGAGCCACACCCTGTTGCGCGAGTCGATGAAGATGTTCTTTATAGCCTCGTCGTATATGTTCCTCGCCTTGGAGAAATACTGGAAAGGCATGCGGCTGATCCGGCGGGTGCGGGCGTCGAACAGGTACACGTCGCCGTGTCGTGTGGCCATCCACAGGTTGTTGTCGTGGTCGATGGCCGTCGACACCACTGATTTGCCCGCCAGGGCGTTGCTCACCTGCTTGTTGTGGTTGAAACGCTCGGTGTAATGGTAGTGCACGGCGAGGCCCTGGTCATGGCCGCCGAACCACAGGTTACGCCGTGAATCGGTGAACATGGTCCGTATCTTGAAGTCGGGCACGTTCACCGGGAAATCGGTGTCGCCCTGTGCGGCCACATGGCCACGCCCGGAGTCATAATAGAACATGCCGTCGCCGGAACTCTGTATCAGTATGCCGTTGCCGTAAGGATGCACGAACTCTACCGGCGCCCGCGACAGCACCGGATGTGCCGCCACCGCCGGGGGCAGGGGCACGAAAGCGCGCGCGTGCGTGTCGAACCGTTTCAGCTCATAGCCCGTGAGCCACAGCTCGCGGCCGCCGGTCATGAACGACCCCGTCGCGAAACCGCCCGTGGGCACCGAGTCGGCAAGGCGGTGCAGCTGCCTGTCGTAGCGTCGCACCGAGTTCTCGCCGGCGATCCAGAGCTCGTCGCGGTCGTTGACATGCGCCCTGACGGCATACATCGAGCCGGGGCACGCATCGTCGGCGAGCCGCTCGACGACGCCGGTCCGCGGACTGTAGGCCATCAGGCCGTCGGCGGTCACGGCCAAAACGGGCGAATCCGCCATCTCAACCAGCCCGGTCACCACGCATTTCGTGCCGAGCGGTATGGTACGGAAGTCGTCGCGCTCGGTCAGCAGGCACATGCCGGCGGCGGTGGCCACATACACGGTGCCGTCGGCCCCCACGAGTATGTCGCTGATATTGTTGTTCGGGAGCGACAGCGAGTCTTCGCCCTCGAAATACTGGTAGAACTCGCGCGAGTTGTACCGGTTGAGACCGCGGAAGGTGCCGATCCATATCTGGCCGTCCGAGTCTTCGGCTATGTCATGCACGAACTGGTTCGAGAGGTTGTCGCTCTTCACAGGCGGCATGTCGCCCTCGGGTTCTGCAGGCTTGTGCGAACATCCGCACAGCACTGCCATGCACACTGCGATGAATACTGTGACTTGTCGGTTCATTCTATCTCGGCTGTTTTGCCATGCGAATTTAAGAAAAACCGACGGCATACGGCAATCCTGACGGCATGATTTCGAGCGGTTTGAACGCCGGTGCAAAAATTTGAACAAATGTGCAAGCCTCCGTGACAGCATTGCCCAAAGTTTTGAAAAGAGCGACAAGCCCGGCGCCCGCGACGGCTGTAATTTTGCATCACAAGCAACAAACCAATCACGACCATGAAAAAAACTGTTATCGGCCTTGTGACCCTGGTCGTCGCCATGACTGCGGGTGGCGCCGAACCGAGATCTGAAATCTCTACCGCAGACGCCGTCGCCACTGTAAGCCAGGGGCAGATTGCCGGATATTCTGAAAACGGAGTTTATATCTATAAAGGCATACCCTACGCCAAAGCCGCCCGGTTCATGGCCCCCGAGGCCCCCGAGGCCTGGCAGGGTGTGCGCAGTTGCCGCAACTACGGCCCCACATGCCCCCAGGGCGTGCGCCAGGGGTGGCAGAACGACGAGATTGCGTTCGCATTCAACTGGGACGATGGCTATCCCGGCGAAGACTGCCTCCGCGCAAACGTGTGGACTCCCGCCAAGGGTGCCGACGGTGGCCGACGCCCAGTGATGGTATGGCTCCACGGCGGCGGTTTCGCCGCAGGCAGCGGCCAGGAACTGCCCGGTTACGACGGCGCCAGCCTGGCCCGCAAAGGCGATGTGGTGGTGGTCACGCTCAACCACCGCCTGAACGTGCTGGGATTCCTCGACCTTTCTGACTTCGGTCCCGAATATGCCGTTTCAGGCAACGCCGGGCTGCTCGACCTGGTGGCCGCCCTGAATTGGGTGCGCGACAACGCCGAGGCCTTCGGCGGCTACCCGGGCAATGTTACCATCTTCGGCCAGAGCGGCGGC
>USKE01000308.1 GCA_900555165.1 uncultured Porphyromonadaceae bacterium
ACTCGTTTTCCACCGGGACCAGGCCGGGGTTACCGTCTGCCGGCTACCAGCCATGGGATGTGGCCGGCGGTCTGTTCGACCCCTTCGTTACCGATGCCGCCACGAAAGTGACCTCCGAGAAGAACCGCAACTACCCCCTGGCATCGCGTTTCAACAAAGACAACCGTTTCCTGATGTTCTGCGGCCCCCTCACCGCCGACGAGCGCGAAAAATATGGCGACCACGCCAAGAACTGGGCTGTAATCAACGGCCAGGAGACCGAGACCGAACTCTACGTTATCGATTTCTGCGAGGGCAACGACAAACGCGGCCTCTACATCGAGGTGCCTACCGTCGATGACATGAACCGCGATGACCTCAAGGTAAGCGAGGGTGATTTCAATGCCGATTTCAAAAACAACGGCACCCCGCTGTTCTACCGCATGGGTGTGCGTTTCGGTTTCATCGACTTCGAGTCTGATTTTGAGTCAGACAAGCCTGACGGCTATAAGAACCACCTGCGTTTCGTGAAGTGGGGCCACTGTTTCCGCCTCAACGAGATGTCGCGCCCGCTCAACGCTTTCCCCGAGCTCAACGCCGACAACACCAAGGTTGACTATTTCACCGACGACTACGGTCCCTGTGAGTGGAACGGTCTCGGAGCCGGTGAGGATTACCGTCTTGAAAACCATGACGTAGGCAGTGAACCCTGGAAGAAATGGGACTACTATAACGCTGAGGGATGGAGTGAGAGCAACGGCGGCGGCGTGAAGGCCGTGCACAACAAGAAAGGCGACTCGCGCATCCTGGCCGAGCGTAACTTCTGGCTGAAACGCATCTTCCTTGAGGTAGCATACGCAGACCCCGCCAAGAAATTCAAACGTTTCTACATCTACTTCGACGGTGAATATGACCTCAACGGCGGCTCGCGCTCGTTCGCACAGGACTTCTACGTGCCTGCACAGTCAGACAACTATGTCGACAACACCCCGAACATCTTCCACGGCTCGAACCTCGCCGCCAATGAGGCCGGTTTCCACCGTTTCCACAACCTCAACCCTGACGACGCCGAGGAACTCATCGGCATCACTGCCGACGACTATAAGGTACGCACCGGCAAGGGTCGCTATCTCTACGACCTTGCGTTCACCGACTCATACTCCGTGAAGTCAACCTACAAGGCCCTCAACGCCAACGGCGATGTGATGACCTACACCAATAGCACGAAAGAGATTGCCAACGACCTTGAATACACCGGCGAAAATGGCGGGTTCAAGCTCGCTGACGGCACCGTGCTCGACAAGACTGTCGGTGCCGACAAACTTGCCACGGTTGACGTATTCGGCGCCACGCTGATCTTCAACCCCAACGACACGCAAAACCAGCCCGCAAAGGTAACCGTCGAGAACACCTACACATTCCCCAACCAGGCGTTCCCCACCCTGATTAACGATGAGTATGACTTCAACGGCGCCCATATCGACAACAACGTCACCCTGCCGCTGACGGTAACCGCAGTGTCGCGTGCCGCAGACTTTTCTGACTTCACCTGCAACGTAAGCTGGGACGACTTCTTCTCGATGGGCCAGGGTGTCGCAGCCGCCGCCGATGGCATCGCCACCCAGGGCGCCGATCTCTTCCCCGTGGCAAACTATGTGCTTGAGGTAGCCCCCTCCGAGTCAGAGGCAACTCCCGCCGACGACAAGTTCACCATCGTCGAAATCAGGAACGGCGACAGCAGCATCATGCTCGGCCACGACAATACATTCTGGTCGCAGAACGGCGACAAGTCGGTCAAGGATCACACAGTCTTCGTGCCCGAGGCCAAAGGAAAGCACACATACTATGTGCACTATCGCCTCACCGCCTGCTACAATATCTGCTGGCCCAACAATGGCATCATCGACCAGTCGTATCTCTTCGACAATGCCAACGACAACGCTCCCACCGAGCTGATGTGGACCGCTCCCCTCGCCGCCGACGGCAAGATGACCACCCAGCGTGAAATCAAGGATGTGGTTCTGCAGACCAAGCCTGACGAGAAAGTGACATTCACCATCTCGCCCAAGGTAATCGTGGGCAACGGCTACGCCGAGTTCAACGACAACACCCAGACCGGCATCGAGGATGTCGGGCCCGCCGGCAATGACGCCCCCGCCGAGTATTACAACCTGCAGGGCGTGCGCGTGGCACAGCCTGAGGCCGGCCGGATCTACATCGTGCGCCGTGGCGCCGCGGTCACCAAGGAACTGGCCCGCTGAAACAGCATCATTTAAGGTAATGTAAGTATATAGGTAAATTAGGTAAGGTATCACAAACAGGAGTAAAGTACCTTTGAACTATCATTCTATCGAGTTTTCGATAATCTTACCGCAATAGCCGGGCGCGGGCTTCGTGAAGAAGCCC
>USKE01000309.1 GCA_900555165.1 uncultured Porphyromonadaceae bacterium
TTGTCGAAGCCGCCGGCCTTGATATTACGCCTGATTCTGGGATTTTATAGGTTAATTGTGTGCCGGAGAGTGATGAGACAGATGGCTCCCCCATGCCATCCGGGTTATGCCCTCAAAATTAACAAATATTTACCTTATAGGCAACTTTTTCCGAAATATTGGCAAAAAAACTTAAAAACAAGGGGTGTGATGGTGTGTGCATATATCGTGAGCGAGTGCGTTCATGGCCATGCAGGTACGGCGTGAGAGGGTGTCGTCGAGGCCGGCAGGCGACATGATGAGCAGGCGTCCCTCTTCGCTGAGGGTGAAATCGCCGGCGGCAGGTTTGTAGCGCTCGTGCATCGGCGCATTGGTGATGAGTATGGTGCGGCCCCCGAGTGCCTCGCTTTCCGCGCGGACGGCTTTTTCGGCGGGAGAGATGAATGGCGAGACCAGTACGCCCCCGTTAGCCGCCGTATGGAGCCTCTTAGTGGAGGCGCCTCGGCGCCGGTTTCCCTCGGCACCGGGTGTGTCACTTCAGGCCCCAGGCTGAGCGGTCGAGGTTGCGGTAAGAGACGGCCTCGGAGATATGGGTGGCGGTGATTGAGGGGGCGCCGGCGAGGTCGGCGATGGTGCGTGCAACCTTGAGAATGCGGTCGTAGGCGCGGCCCGACATGTCGTAGCGGGTCATCATGCGTTCGAGAATGTGCATGCCGGCCTCGTCAGGACGAGCGTATTCATTGAGCATGCGTGTGGTCATCTGGGCGTTGCAGTAGACGCCCGGCACTGCGGCGAACCGTTCGGCCTGAATCTGACGGGCGCGCACCACGCGGGCGCGGATGTCGGCTGAGCTCTCGCCGGGGCGCAGGCTCTGCAGTTCAGCGAAGGGCACGGGCAGAATCTCAACCTGTATGTCTATACGGTCGAGTAATGGGCCGGATATGCGGCCGAGATAGCGCTGTACCTGCGCCGTCGAGCAGGTGCACTCTTTGGTGGGGTGGTTGTAGTATCCGCAGGGGCACGGGTTCATAGAGGCCACAAGCATGAAACTGGCCGGATAATCTATGGTGTATTTGGCACGCGCCACGGTTATGTGCCTGTCTTCGAGGGGCTGACGCAACACTTCCAATACGTTGCGACTGAATTCAGGAAATTCGTCAAGGTATAAAATCCCATGGTGGGCAAGCGAAATTTCGCCCGGCATGGGGTTGGCGCCACCGCCAACAAGGGCCACCGACGATATTGAATGGTGCGGAGAGCGGAAGGGGCGTTGCGCCATGAGTTTCGAGCCACCCTTGAGTTTTCCGGCTACGGAATGTATCTTCGTGGTTTCAAGTGCCTCGGCCAGCGTGAGTGGCGGAAGTATCGACGGCAGACGCTTGGCCATCATTGATTTGCCGGCTCCCGGAGGGCCGACGAGGATGATGTTGTGGCCACCGGCGCACGCCACTTCAAGGGCGCGTTTCACCGATTCCTGTCCCTTGACGTCGGCGAAGTCAGAGTCGAATATGCCGCAGGCGTTTCCGAATTCCTCGCGGGTGTTTACCACGGTAGGTTGCGGGTCGGTCTTCCCCTGCAGGAAATCGATGACTTGCCCGAGGCTGTCGAACCCGTAGACGTCGAGATTATTGACCACGGCGCCCTCAGTGGCATTGGCCGTGGGCACAATCATGCGTTTCATCCCCTCTTTGCGGGCCATGATTGACATGGGCAATACCCCTTTTACCGGCATCAGGGTGCCGTCGAGAGTCACCTCGCCCATGATGAGGGTGCCGGCGAACGCTGATTCTGGAATCTTGCCCGAGGCGCCGAGAATCCCCACGGCGAGGGGCAGGTCGTATGCCGAACCCTCCTTGCGCACGTCGGCCGGAGCCATGTTCACCACCACCTTGCACCGCGGATATTCATAGCCGCACTGCGCCAGAGCCGAGGCGACACGCTCGTTGCTCTCCTTTACGGCGGTGTCAGGGAGTCCCACGATGATGGTCTGGAAACCTATGTCGGTGAGGACTTCCATTGTTACCTTTATGGCGTCGATGCCATGAAGGGCGGCGGCGTATGTTTTTACAAGCATGGGGCGAGAGGGTTAGCGGTGATATGATGGTTATGGCAGGGGGAATCAGCGGTTGCCGAGAACGCGGCGCGCTTGTGTGACTGACGGCCCGCGGTAGAGTATGCGCGCCGTTGAGTCGGTGATGACGAAATAGGGGTCAGCGCTGACGCGCAGGGTGTTGGCCACAGGTGCCGCCGGACCGCCGGGGAGCCAGTAACGGTCTATGTCGGTCTGGCCGGCGTCGGGGAGCGAGCGGTGCCAGGTGGCGGTGTCCTTGTCGGTAGACAGGTCGGCCACTTTGACCGACGGGCGCTCGGCAAGGTTTTCTATCAGACCAGAGACGGAGT
>USKE01000310.1 GCA_900555165.1 uncultured Porphyromonadaceae bacterium
TGTCTACGTCAAAGCCGCAGTCGGCGTAGCCGGTGGCCACGACTTTCGCGCCGCGGTCGTGACCGTCCTGTCCCATCTTGGCAATCATGATACGGGGCTGACGGCCCTCGCGACGGGCAAATTCCTCGACCATCTGCTGGGCGCGGATGAAGTCGGGATCGTTCTTGGTTTCGTTTGAGTACACGCCTGAAATTGTTCTGATTACAGCTTTGTAACGGCCCACGACTTCCTCGCAGGCGTCTGAAATCTCGCCGAGGGTGGCGCGCAGGCCGGCGGCCTTGACAGCCAGGTCGAGCAGGTTGCCTTTCTTGGTGCGCACGCACTCGGTGATGTCGGCAAGCGCTTTCTTCACGGCCTCTTCGTCGCGGTGTGCCTTGAGGTCGTTGAGGCGTTCGATCTGCGAGTGGCGTACCTCGGTGTTGTCGATCTCGAGGATGTCGATGGGATCCTCGTGGTCGAGACGGTATTTGTTGATTCCGACGATGGTCTGACGTCCGGAGTCGATGCGGGCCTGTGTGCGGGCGGCAGCCTCTTCGATGCGCAGTTTCGGCAGACCGGTCTCGATGGCCTTGGCCATGCCGCCGAGTTTCTCGATCTCCTGGATGTGCTCCCAGGCGCGGTGTGCGATCTCGTTGGTCAGCGACTCAACATAGTACGAGCCGGCCCAGGGGTCGATCTCCTTGGTAATGTATGTCTCGTTCTGGATATAGATCTGCGTGTTGCGGGCGATGCGGGCCGAGAAGTCGGTCGGCAACGCGATGGCCTCGTCGAGGGCGTTGGTGTGGAGCGACTGGGTATGGCCCAGGGCGGCGCCCATGGCCTCGATGCAGGTACGGCCCACGTTGTTGAAGGGATCCTGCTCGGTAAGCGACCAGCCCGATGTCTGCGAGTGTGTGCGCAGTGCCAGCGATTTGGGGTTCTTGGGGTTGAACTGGCTCACGATCTTGGCCCAGAGCATGCGGGCGGCACGCATCTTGGCTATCTCCATGAAAAAGTTCATGCCGATGGCCCAGAAGAAACTCAGACGCGGTGCGAATGCGTCGATGTCCATCCCGGCGTTCACACCGGCGCGCAGGTACTCGAGACCGTCGGCCAGGGTGTAGGCCAGCTCGATGTCGCATGTGGCGCCGGCCTCCTGCATGTGGTAGCCCGAAATCGAGATTGAGTTGAACTTGGGCATGTTCTGCGAGGTGTACTCGAAGATGTCGGCGATTATTCGCATCGAGAACTCGGGCGGGTAGATGTAGGTGTTGCGCACCATGAACTCCTTGAGGATGTCGTTCTGGATGGTACCGGCCATCTCCTCGAGTTTCGCGCCCTGCTCGAGACCGGCGTTGATGTAGAAGGCGAGTACGGGGAGCACGGCGCCGTTCATGGTCATCGATACCGACATCTTGTTCAGGGGTATGCCGTCGAAGAGCACTTTCATGTCTTCGATCGAGCAGATCGACACACCGGCTTTGCCGACGTCGCCGACTACGCGCTGGTGGTCGGCGTCATAGCCGCGGTGTGTGGCAAGGTCGAAGGCTACCGAAAGGCCTTTCTGGCCCGATGCGAGGTTGCGGCGGTAGAAAGCGTTCGACTCGGCGGCAGTCGAGAATCCGGCGTACTGGCGGATAGTCCAGGGGCGGATGGCGTACATGCCGCTGTACGGGCCGCGCAGGAAGGGGGGCAGACCGGCCACGTAGTCGAGGTGCTCCATGCCCTCGAGGTCGGCGCGGGTATATACCGGTTTTACGGGGATGAGTTCGGGGGTCATCCATTCCTCGCCGGCAGTTGCCGGAGCCTTGGCCTGGCCAAAAGCGTCGGCGATGATATTCAGGCTTTTAAATTCAGGTTTCATATCTGTTGTCGCAAAGAATGGTTAGTTATTTGAGAAGACGCTCGTTGAAACCGCGCAGGGTCTCGAGCACGTTGCTCTTGACATGGATGAAGTTGTTGATGCCAAGAGCCTTGAGATCGTCGGTGCAGGCGGGGGCGCCAGCAACCACGAACTCGGCGCGGCCGTCGAGCAGACGGAACGCCTCGGGGGCCAGTTCGGCATATTCGTCGTCTGACGAGCAGAGCACCACGATCTCGGCGCCTTTGTCCATTGCGGCCTGGATACCCTCGGCAACAGTGTTGAAACCGATGTTGTCAATGATCTCGTAACCTGCACAGCCGAAGAAGTTGGCCGAGAACTGGGCGCGTGCCAGGCGCATGGCCAGGTTGCCGATGGTGAGCATGAACGCTTTGGGGCGGTTGGCGGCGCGCTCGGTCTGCAGGCGCAGCAGCTCGAAGTCAGAACCCATGCGGGCGGTGGCAAGTGCGTGCTCGGGGTTGGCGTAGCATGTGCCGTTGCAGCCGCAGCTTTCACCCTCTTGT
>USKE01000311.1 GCA_900555165.1 uncultured Porphyromonadaceae bacterium
CTCGTCGAGCCGCTGCGCACCCTGCTCGTGCAGAATGACCAGCTCGGCCTGCTCGACGACATCGAGCTGCCCCTGGCGCGCGTGCTCGCCGAAATGGAATGGGCCGGCGTGCGCATCGACTCGGCCGAGCTGCACAACCTCTCGCTGGGCCTTAGTAAACAGCTGAAACAGATCGAGGAGGAGATCTACGACCTGGCCGGATACCGGTTCAACATCGGGTCGCCCATGCAGGTGGGCGAGGCGCTTTTCGGCACGCTGAAACTCGATCCCAAGGCCAAGCGCACCAAGACCGGAGCCTACTCCACCACCGAAGAGATTCTTGAGAAACACCGCAACACCCACCCCATCGTGGGACTGATACTGAAAGCGCGCAGTCTCAAGAAACTGCTGGCCACTTACGTCAACGCCCTCCCCGAGATGGTGAACCCCCTCACCGGGAAGATACACACCACCTTCAACCAGTCGGCCACCGCCACGGGGCGCCTGTCGTCGGCCAACCCGAACCTGCAGAACATACCCGTGCGCACTGAAGACGGACGCGAGGTGCGCCGCGCGTTCATCGCCGACCCGGGGTGCGTGATCCTCTCGGCCGACTACTCGCAGATCGAACTGCGTCTGCTGGCCGACCTCTCGTCAGACCCCGAGCTTACCGAGGCGTTCCTGTCGGGCGAGGACATCCACCGCGCCACGGCAGCCAAAATCTTCCATGTGCCTGTGGCCGAGGTCACCGACGACCAGCGCCGCCGGGCCAAGACCGCCAATTTCGGCACCATCTACGGCATCTCGGCCTTCGGCCTCTCGGAGCGTCTGGGCATACCGCGCGTCGAGGCCAAAGAGCTTATCGACGGATATTTCAGCACATATCCCCACATACGCGGCTACATAGAACGTGCCGTGGCCGACGCCCGCGAACGCGGATATGTGTCGACCATCATGGGGCGAAAGCGTTTTCTGCCCGACATCAACTCGCGCAACGCCACCGTAAGGTCGTTTGCCGAGCGCAATGCCGTGAACGCCCCCCTGCAGGGTTCGGCCGCCGACATCATCAAGATAGCCATGATACGCATCCACGCCGAGATGAGCCGCCGCGGCATGCGCTCGCGCATGATCATGCAGGTGCACGACGAACTTATCTTCAATGTCGTGCCCGATGAGCTCGCCACCCTGCAGGAGCTGGTGATCCGCAACATGGAGGCCGCGTTTGACCGCGGCCCCGTGCCGCTTGAGGTCTCGGCAGGCACAGGCCGCAACTGGCTTGAGGCGCACTGAGGCGCCGGGCGAGTGGCGGATGTGACGTATGTAACGTATGTGGCTTATGTGGCTTATGTGGCCCGAGGCGACACATTTCTCTTGACTTTTTTAACTGTTTAAACTCTCTCAACTTTTTTCTTCTTTGCCATGGAACACCCCGAAAACGACAATCAATACAAAGGCCTGGCCGTAAACAGCGGCGTGAGCCAGCCCCCCAGCGTAAACCCCTACCTGAAACCACGGCGCCGGCAGCCGCTCCCCCACCCCGCCGAACTTGTGGAGGGGATTCTGCGCGGCGACATCACGGCGCTCTCGCGTGCGGTGACGCTGGTCGAGAGCGTGGCCCCGGCACACCAGTCGCTGGCCCGCGAGGTGATAGAGAAATGTCTGCCCTATTCGGGCAAGTCGCGCCGCATAGGCATCACAGGTGTTCCGGGGGCGGGGAAATCCACGTCGATCGACGCTTTCGGCATCCACCTGCTGAAACGCGGCGGCCGACTGGCCGTACTGGCCGTCGACCCCTCGTCAGAGCGCTCGAAAGGGTCGATTCTCGGCGACAAGACCCGCATGGAACGGCTGTCGCAGCACCCCGACGCCTTCATCCGCCCTTCCCCCTCGGCAGGGTCGCTCGGCGGCGTGGCACGCAAGACCCGCGAGACCATAGTGCTGTGCGAGGCCGCCGGCTATGACAACATCTTCGTGGAGACCGTGGGCGTGGGCCAGAGCGAGACGGCCGTGCATTCGATGGTCGACTTTTTCCTGCTGGTACAAATTGCCGGAGCCGGAGACGAGCTTCAGGGCATCAAACGGGGAATCATGGAAATGGCCGACAGCATCATTATCAACAAAGCAGACGGGAATAACATTCAACGGGCAGAACTAGCTAAAGCACAGCTTCAGACCGCCCTGCACTTTTTCCCGCCCCACGAATCCGGCGTTATGCCCAAAGTCATGACTTGTTCCGCTTATGAACACACCGGTATCGATGCTATTTGGGAAAATATCCTGCACTATTGCAGTGAAACTCAACAAAACGGTTATTTCGATGTCCGCCGTGCCGAACAATCCAAATACTGGATGTATGAAACAATTAATGAACAATTA
>USKE01000312.1 GCA_900555165.1 uncultured Porphyromonadaceae bacterium
GCCATCCGCTCCGGCGACCCGCTGGCCGGCGATACCTTCACGCCCCCCTATGAGGCCCTGTGACCCCGCGCATGAGCGCAAAAGCATGTGATCCGAATGAAATGAGGATAATGGCATTTACCTCCTCATTCATTCGGATCACTGTTACTTATCATTGTTTATTCGGGCAGTCTTGGCATCACCTTCACGGCCACGAAGAGCTGGCGGTCGAGGGGAGCGGTGGGGTCTACGCGGGTGAGGCAGCAGGTCAGCGCCGCACCCCAGCCCTGTTGGAGCAGGGCTGCCACCACACGGTTGCGCCCGCGCGGCAGATAGCCGATCTTATATAGGGTTTCGCCGACGGTGACACTCAGGGCCACGGCCCAGGGATCGGAGGGATTGTCGGGTTCGGGGGTCATGGCCACCGGAAGGCCAGGGCGCAGATGCTCCCACACGTCGTCGGCACGCCAGTAACGGCGCCCGGCCACATGCTCAGACAGCAGCAGTACGGGGGCGGCATCCTTTTCCATGGATCATTCCTCAGGCTGGCCGTGCGAGATGATATAGTCTTTCACCTCCTGGAACAGACGTGTGGCGAACACGAAATCATTCAGAGCCTCGTTCGAGGTGGTGAATATGCGTTTCTTGTCACCGACCCATTCGCGGTAACCCTTGTTGATGAACACGATGTTTTCGCCGATGCCGAGCACCGAGTTCATGTCGTGGGTGTTGATTATGGTGGTGATGTTGTATTCGTGGGTGATGTCGTGCAGCAGCTCGTCGATCATGATCGATGTCTTGGGGTCGAGACCCGAGTTCGGCTCGTCGCAGAACAGATAGCGCGGATTCAGCGCTATGGCGCGTGCAATGGCCACACGTTTCTGCATGCCGCCCGAGATTTCCGACGGATACTTGTTCTCGGCGCCCTGCAGGTTCACGCGCTCAAGGCAGAAACGCGCGCGGTCAAGCTGCTCGCCCTTCGACATTGAGGTGAACATCATCAGCGGGAAGAGCACATTGCCCAGCACGGTCTCAGAGTCGAACAGCGCGGACCCCTGGAAAAGCATGCCGATCTCTTTGCGCAGAGCCTTTACCTGCGCCGGTTTCATATCGAGGAACGAGCGTCCGTCGTAAAGAATCTCCCCCTCCTCGGGGCGCACCAGGCCGATGATCGATTTCATCAGCACCGTCTTGCCCGAGCCCGACTGCCCGATGATAAGGTTTGTCTTGCCGGTATAGAACTTGGCCGACACGTCGTGGAGGATGGTCTTGCCGTCAAATGATTTGGTGATGTTCTTTACTTCGATCATTGCAGCAGAAGTTTTGTAAGTATCACGTCGAACAGCAGAATCAGAATCGAACTCGAAACCACGGCGTTAGTCGAGGCTTTGCCCACCTGCAGCGCGCCACCCTTCACATAGTAGCCGAAGAATGAGGCCACAGAGGCGATTATGTATGCGAAGAACAGCGACTTTATCAGGCCGTACCACACATACCACTCGTTAAAGAACGCCTGTATGCCGTAAGTATAGCGCGTGACGCTGATCATGTCGGTAAACACGGCCACGCCGTAACCGCCCAGCAGCGATGTGCCGATACAGAACACCGACAGCACCGGCATGAAACACACGAACCCGAGTATTTTCGGCAGCACGAGGTAGTTGACAGAGTTGACACCCATTATGTCGAGGGCGTCGATCTGCTCGGTCACGCGCATGGTGCCGATCTCGGAGGCGATGTTCGATCCCACCTTGCCCGCGAGTATCAGGCAGAGGATGGAGTTCGAGAACTCGAGCAGCACGATGTCGCGCGTAGCCAGACCCACCGAATAGGCCGGCATTAGCGGGTTGGTGGTGTTGAGTTTCATCTGGATGGTGCAGACGGCACCGATAAAGATCGAGATAATGATTACCAGCGGAATCGAGTCGATGCCGAGTTTCGAGATCTCCTGCACGGTGCGGCGGCCGAAGACACTCCACCTGTCGGGCAGCGCAAAGGCGCGTCGTATAAAAAGGCAATATTTGCCGAATTGCTCAAGCGATTTGGTAATAACCATGACGGTTTAATCTTGAATGCTGTTTAAAACAGAACAAAGGTAAGGATTTTTCGCAAAAATGGCATACGCATAAGTCAACTATGCGACATTTTTAGTAATTTCGCCCTTTGAAACCCAACTCAGACCACATGCTCATCATAGGTATCGCCGGAGGCACCGGCTCAGGCAAGACTACTGTCGTAAACAAGATAATCTCAAGCTTCGCCGCCGGCGAGGTTGCCGTCATACCGCAGGACTCGTATTACAAGGACCTGTCGTATCTTCCGCCCGAAGAACGGTCGAAGATAAACTTCG
>USKE01000313.1 GCA_900555165.1 uncultured Porphyromonadaceae bacterium
AGGCCGATGAGATTTTCGGGCAGGAGAAGAACCCTACGACCTTCAATCTCTGCCGCATGAATATGTTGCTGCACGGTATTAAGTATAACGATTTCGACATCCGCAACGGTGATACGCTCGAAGCCGATGAGTTCGGCGATCAACAATTCGACGCCGTAGTGGCCAACCCGCCCTTCTCGGCCGATTGGAGTGCCGCCGCGAAATTCAACAACGACGACCGGTTCAGCAAGGCCGGAGTGCTTGCCCCAAAATCGAAGGCCGACTATGCGTTTATCCTGCACATGATCTACCACCTCAACGAGGCTGCCCTCGCCGGACGCGACATACTCTGGGATCAACATGGCCGCTACAACCTGGCGCTGCGCAATCTGCTTGAGAATGTCTACAAAAATTATACCGGTGACAAAAATGACCCGCAGTACCGCGCCTTCGAGCTTTATCTGAAACAGGTGGAGTTTGCAAACGGTCCGCACCACCATTATTCGTCCGACAAGTTCACTCCCGGTTTCACACGCGAGTGGCTTGACGCGCAGATAAAGGCCACACCTGCAGTCGACCGGAAACATGGCGCCGCCACCAAAGATTACGCCGACCTCATGCGCCTGATTTTTGACCCGGCTTTCATGCCGAAGATGACAAATCAGGCTGCCGGACAGGATCTGGTGGCTACATCGGCCGTGAACATGTATGAGCCGGGCCTGACCCAGCCTGAAGTCGAGGCATATTATGCCGCGCTCAAGGATACCACCGACCTTACGCCTGTTAGCTACGGCCTCAACTCGCGCCTGGTGCGCAAGCCCGACGGTACAATCGGCGAAGAGGTGTACCGCATCGGCGGTTTGTATTCTACCGCCATCGAGCGTATCGTGAAGAATCTGCGCGCCGCACTGCCGTTTGCTGAAAATGACGCCCAGGCCGCATCGATCAAAAAGCTCATCGAGTATTACGAGACCGGTAACCTGCGCACATTTGACGACTATTCGATTCTGTGGGTCGGGGATACCGATTCGCAGGTCGACTTCGTGAACGGATTCATAGAATCATATACCGACCCCCTGGGCATGACAGGCTCGTGGGAGGGTATGGTGAACTTCCGCAACCCCGAGGCATCGCATCGTACCGTCGTCATCTCAGACAACGCCCAGTGGTTCGAGGACAATTCGCCGGTGGACCCCCGTTTCCGTCGCGACAAGGTGAAAGGTGTGACGGCGAAGGTAATCAACGCCGCCATCCTTGCAGGTGACTCGTATCCTGCGTCGCCAATCGGCATAAATCTGCCCAACGCCAACTGGATCCGTGCCGCCCACGGGTCGAAGTCTGTGACCATCGAGAATCTTACCCAAGCTTATGATGATGCCGCTCACGGCAACGGTTTCAACGAAGAGTTCGTGCCTGACCAGGCCACACGGGACCTGATGGAGAAGTATCTCTTCATTACCGACAACATGCACACCGACCTGCACGAGTGCCTCGGCCACGGTTCGGGCCGTCTGTTACCGGGTGTTGACCCCGACGCCCTCAAAGCTCACGGTTCCACGCTTGAGGAGGCTCGCGCCGACCTGTTCGCGCTCTATTATCTGGCCGACCCGAAACTGCTTGAGCTCGGTCTGCTCGACAACCCCGACGCTTACAAGGCCGAATATTACAAGTACATGCTCAACGGCCTCATGACACAGCTCATGCGCATCACCCCGGGCGCCGACATCGAGGAGGCTCACATGCGTAACCGTCAGCTCATCGCCGCCTGGGCGCTCGAGCATGGCAAAAAAGATAATGTGGTGGAGCTTGTGAAACGCGACGGGAAGACATACGTGCAGATCAACGACTACCGTAAGCTCCGCGATCTGTTCGGGCAGCTCCTCGCCGAAATACAGCGCATCAAGTCAGAAGGCGACTATGCCGCCGGCGAACGCCTGGTCGAGCAGTATGCCGTCAAGGTCAATCCTGAACTGCACCGCGAGGTTCTCGACCGCTACTCGCGTCTTGACATTGCCCCCTACAAAGGGTTCGTGAATCCCGTCTACACCGCCGTGACGGCTCCCGACGGCACAATCACCGATGTCACCATAAGCTACGTCGAGGAATACCTGCCCCAGATGTTCCGCTACTCCTCGGAGTACGCCACCCTCGCCAAGTAATCCCCATACAAATAGTTATATAGTGTGGCGCAAAAGATGAGGGTGTGTTAAAATGCACTGATAGATCTTTTCAACGCATAACTGCTATCATTTCATTGTAGGGTCGCTACATGTAGCGACCGCTTGCCAATTGAATCTCAGAGATTTGCTGATTCAGCTCGGTGGCGGTCGCTACATGTAG
>USKE01000314.1 GCA_900555165.1 uncultured Porphyromonadaceae bacterium
GAGCACCGCGGTGACCGCACAGGCCGCCCCCGCCGACAAACCCGCACCGCAGAAACCGGAGAAACCCAAAAAGAAGAAAAAGAAAAGCAAGAAAGAGCTTGAGGCCGAGGCCCGCATGCTGGCCCTACAGGCCGAACAGGCCCGTGCCGACTCGATTGCCGCCGCACGCGCGGCTTTCGTGGCCGATTCAATAGCCCAGGCACTGGCCGCACAGCGCACCCCCGTCGAGGAGATGGAAGCATCGGTGGCCGTTCTGCTCCCCTTCCAGCTCGACGAGAGCCGCCCCGGACGCTCGGCACAGCTCAACACCGAGTTTTTCCGCGGTATGGTGCTCGCCGCCGAGAAAGAGAGCCGCGACCGCAGCGCACATATAAACATCCGAGCCTTTGACACATGCGGCAACACCGACTCGGTGCGCATGCTCATGACTCTGCCTGAAGTCTACACCGCCGACATCATCATAGCCCCCGACCAGCCCGAGCACCTCGCCGTAATAGAGGAGGGTGCCCCGCAGGCGCAGATTCTCAATTTCCTGTCGGTGCGCGACGAGAGCTACCTCGACCACCCCAACATGATACAGGCCAACATCCCCCACGACGACATGTATGACACCGCCATCAAGGGGTTCATGAAGTTCTACGAGGGTTACCGCCCCGTATTCCTGCGCCGTGACGGAGGTGCCACCGACAAAGACGAGTTCGTGGCCGCGCTGAAACGCGCCCTCGACGCCGCCGGGCGCGAATACGACGAGGTGGTGTTCAACATCAATCTCGAAGACGAGCACCTTGTCGACATCTCGCCCGACTCACAGCCCGTGGTGTTCGTGCCCAACACCAGCCGTCCCGCCGAGTTCAACCGATATGCCGACGCGCTTGCCCATCTGCGCGAACGCTCGTTCGGCAACGACACCATGGCCCTCTGGGGATACCCCGAATGGGTCACCTTCACCGGCGACGCCCTGGGTCAGCTCGGCGCCCTGAACACCACAATCTATTCGCGTTTCTACATTGTGGCCGACGACTTCGAGGCCCGCGCCGTGGCCGA
Organism: uncultured Porphyromonadaceae bacterium; assembly: GCA_900555165.1. GTDB lineage: Bacteria > Bacteroidota > Bacteroidia > Bacteroidales > Muribaculaceae > UBA7173. Next base: position 1,045 of record USKE01000314.1, read on the forward strand.
TGACTACCGCCGCTGGTACGGCATCGAGATGACCGACGCCATCCCCTCGCAGGGAATCCTGGGCTACGACGCAGGCACATACGCCATACGCGCTCTGCGCGCCATGGCCGAGGCCGACACCGACCGTCCCGTACTGCTCGATTTCGAAGGTGTGCAGAACATCCTGCACCTTGAGCGCGCGTCAGACTCGCCCGAGGCCGGACTGGTGAACCGTTCGCTCTTCTTCATCCACTACCTGCCGGGGGGCCGGGTTGAAAAAACCAGACTCTGATGACACAGCTCCCCGTCACCCGCCCGTTTGCCGCCAGTGTGCGGCGCAGCCTGCTCGCAGTTGGCTTTGTGGCCGTTTCGGCACTTTGCGCCTCGGCCCAGCGGCACTACAAGCCCCACATCCATGTGGGCGCACATGCCGGCATGTCGATGTCGAGCACGTCGTTCTACCCTTCGGTCAGCGAGTCGCTGCTGCAGGGATTCCAGGCCGGCGTGAGTTTCAGGTATGCCGAAGAGCGCCACGTGGGCCTGCTGGCCGAACTGAACCTCACCCAGCGCGGATGGAAAGAGAATTACGACGAATACCCCTTCGCCTATCAGCGGCGCCTCACCTACATTGAACTGCCGGTGATGACGCACATCTTCTTCGGCTCGCGCGTGGTCAAGGGGTTCTTCAACCTCGGCCCGCAGATCGGTTACATGATCGGCGAAAAGATCACATCAAGTTTCGACTACGCCAACGCCGCGTCGGTGCCCGGATTCCCCGCAAGCCACCGCACCGAACAGCTCGCCATGAAAATATCCAACAAGTTCGACTACGGCATCACCGCCGGCGCCGGCGTGGAGTTCACCATCGCGCGCCGCAACTGCATCGCCCTCGAAGGGCGCTACTATTACGGCCTGGGCAACATCTTCCGGTGTACCCAACCGCTCCAGGGGCGTCTCCTCCGCCAGCTCGTCTTTGATGTCCTGAGGGAGGTTCCCGTTCATCTCCGTGTCAATGACCCCAGGGGCCACGCAGTTGACGGTGATGCCCGACGGCCCCAGCTCTTTCGCCAGGGCCTTGGTCAGGCCGATGACCCCGGCCTTGGCCGTGGAGTAAGCCACCTCGCAGGAGGCCCCCACCTGCCCCCACATCGAGGAGAGCGTGATAATTTTTCCGGCTTTTCGGTGGAGCATATCCGGCAGGACGGCCTGGGCGCAGTAAAACACACCGTCCAAGTCCACCCCCATCACCTCCCGCCA
>USKE01000315.1 GCA_900555165.1 uncultured Porphyromonadaceae bacterium
TTTGGGCTTTTGACTTTACTCAGTAGGTCTTTAGATTTCGGTGGCTTTTTCGCCGCCGAAATCAAAGCCGGCGAGTTCCACGGCTTTCATAACGGTCTCGGGGGTTACCGGGCCCTCGACGGTTAATGTGCCGGCGGCCACGCTGGCGTTTGCTGACTCGCACCCTTTCAGGGCCGATACGGCTTTCTCGACGCTCATCTTGCAGTGGGCGCACGACATGCCTTTTACAATGTAGGTTCTTTTCATATCTGTGTTGTCTGTTGTTTTTGTTGTTTTGACACGGTTTCTGACGGCGCTGTATATGAGCAGTGCCACAAGCAATGCACTGCACAGCGAGGGGAACAGGCCGAATCCCTGGTGGGCGTGGCACGAGGCATGTGTTACGGCAGGCGGAACGAACCATCCGGCGGGGAGCACATAGTCTACGAGCACACCGAAGAGTATCGCCGTAACCACCACCGACCCGACATAGATTGCCGTGGCGCGCCGTCCGAGCGAACGGTTCAGCACCATCACCGAGGCCATGTTGGCGGCGGGGCCGGCCATGAGCAGGACGAATCCCACGCCGGGAGTGAGTCCTTTCAGCATCAGCGACAGTGCGATGGGAATCGAGCCGGTTGCGCAGACATACATAGGCACCGCAAGCAACACCATTACAAGCATCGCCAGCAAAGGGTGACTGCTCAGGCCGACCAGCAGGTCATCCGGCATGAAAACAGTGATCACAGCGGCCACTATGAGGCCTATGACGAGCCATTTCCCCACGGCCGATACCATGTCGACCATGCCGTAGCGTATGCTTTCCACGACTTTGCCAAGGAAAGTGGGGGGCACGGGGTCTGGCGAATCATAAGAATTATGGGAGTCATGGGAGTTATGGGAGGGGGTGAGAGGAACTGGCTTGTCGGTTTTGTCGACGGCGATGCCGCCGAATACCGACCCCACGAGGGCCGCTACGGGCCGCAGGATGGCCATGGGGAGGCCGAGTAACGAATAGGTGGCGGCTATCGAGTCGACGCCTGTCTGGGGCGTCGCTATCAGGAACGAGGTAGTGGCGCCGCGCGAGGCGCCGCGCCGGTTCAGCGACACGGCGGTGGGCAACACTCCGCACGAGCACAAGGGCAACGGAATTCCCAGCAGGGCGGCTTTTACGACCGGTTTCCATCCGTGTCCCGAGAGGTGGCGCGCCATCATGCGCTGACGCACGAATACGCGCAGTATCCCGGCAAACAGGAATCCTAAAAGTATGTATGGCGACATCTCGTTGAGCACCGTCGCCAGCGCATAGAGAAAATCTTTCATTTTGCAGAAACTGTTTGATGTGATTTTTGTTTCTGCAAAATTACAGAATCCCGGCCGTAACCGTGTTACACGATTAGGACCGGGATTTTGTAAGATTTTCCATGTCCCGGAGGACACGCATGCACGCGCCTATATCTCGGATATGGGGGTGCGCGGAGCGCCCGATTTCACATATTCGGTGGTGGTCATGCCGGTCACGCTCTTGAACTGGCGGGCCAGATGGGCCGCCGAGCTGTAGCCGGCCCTGTCGGCGATTTCAGCCAGGGTCATCTCGCCGTAACCGAGCAGTTCCTTTACGAACTCCACACGCTGGGTCATGAAATATTTCTCGACGGTACGCCCCTGTGTGGCCGAGAAGGCCCGTGAGATGGCGCTGTAATCCACGCCAAGGTGATCCTCAAGGCAGGCCGAGAGGTTGTAGTGGCACTCCTCGTGCCTGATATGGTCGAGAATCACATGCTTGGCGCGTTCGGCAAGAGCCGAGTCGCGGTCGGCGATGCGCTCGAAACCTTCCCTCGCGAGAGCCTCGTCAAGTGTCGCCAGCCGGGTGGCGTCAATATCATCCTCGGTCACGGTAGCGCGTCCTAATGACACCCGTTCGGGGGTCAGTCCGGCCGCGCGCACAGCCTTTTCCACCGCCTCGCAGCAGTGGCGGCAAACCATGTTTCGTATGTTTATATCGGTCATTGGCAGGAATGTGATGACAGCAGGTGATGGTGTGTACGTGTCAGATGCGGTCGAGTACCGTGGCGATGAGGTCGCGGATGGCGGTCTTGTAGTTCGGTGTGACGTCGTGGCGCATGCGGTTGGCGATAATCGAGCATACCGTCATGGCACGGTGACCCATCAGGCGTCCCAGACCCTGCAGGGGTGCCGATTCCATCTCGTAGTTGGTGACCTTGCGGCCGTTGTAGCGGAACTCCTCGATGCGGCTG
>USKE01000316.1 GCA_900555165.1 uncultured Porphyromonadaceae bacterium
GGGCCATGATAGCTGTTTTAATGCTTATTTGCCGGATTCGAGCGCCGCCAACTGTTCGCGGATCGCCGTGATCTTGGCTTCGGCGTCGGCCTGCTTGGCGCGCTCGTTGGCCACCACCTTCTCGGGCGCCGAGGCGACGAACCGCTCGTTCGAGAGCTTCTTCATCACCGAGGCGAGGAATCCCTCGTAGTAGGCCAGATCGTCCGCGAGTTTTTTGCGCTCGGCCTCGGCGTCGCTCTTGCCGCGCACGCCGTAGCCTCCGAACTGGTTCACCGACTGCGGTGTGAGCCCCAGGTGCCCCATCACGGGGATTCCGGCGGCGGTGATACGGGCTATCGTACCGGCAACGGCGGCTCCCCCCTCGATCTTCCCAGCCTCTACACCGGCTTCTTTCATCAGGCGGATGGCCGAACGCAACCCCTCTTCGGGGCTTACCTGATATGAGCCGAACGGCATGTCGGCCACCACGAGGGCGCGTGACACGGCGCGTGTGACACAGCGCGAGTGGTATATCATCTCGTCGAGGGTCATCGGCAGGGTGGTGGCGTTGCCGGCCATGACGTTGGTGGCCGAGTCGCCCACGAGTATCATATCCACACCGGCGGCATCGACAAGTGTGGCCATGCCGTAGTCGTATGCGGTGAGCATGGCGATCTTCTCACCGTCGGCTTTCATCTTGCGCAGGGTCGCTGTGGTGACCTTGCGCGGCTTATCTACTGTGTTTGTTGACATTTGTTCTGGTTTTCTATATGTAAAAAAGGCTTGACCGACCCCGCTTGCGGGGAGGGAAAAGCCTTTTATGTCTGGTCGCTCGGTGGCGACGGTAGTTTCTGTGTCAGTCGGGGAGAGGGGGCGGCGCGGATTATTTGCCGGCGCGGAGCTTGGCGAGCTCAAGCATGGCATCCACGTTCACCTGGTGCTGCTGCTGATAGTAGGGATAGTCGTTCTTGACCTCCTGGAGAATCTCTACCTCGTCGGCATACTTCTTCTGTGCGTCGTAGATGCGGGCCAGCTTGATCATGAAGTAGGGGGTGTAGGCGGGGTTCTCGTCGCTCACCTTGACGGCTTTCTTGAATTTGCTCACGGCGTCATCCAGACGGTCGAGGTTCACGAGGCAGTCGCCCTGCAGACCGAGAGCGGCGGCACCGATGATGTCTTCGTCGGCCGAATATTTCTCGGCATACTTCAGAGCCTCCTCGAATTTCTTCTTGGCGTCGGCCTCCTTGTTGTCGGCCAGAGCGGCGGCACCCTCCTGATAGATGAGGATGGCGGCGTTCAGGGCCGCACGGTTGCCGGCGGCAAAGCTGCCGTCGTCGGCGATTTTCTTATACTGGGCGAGAGCCACAGAGTCATTGCCCTGGATGAGCTCGAGGTCGGCGGAGCCGATGTTGTCGTTGGCGCGCTGCATCGCGGGGTTGCGGAAGAAGTAGACGTAGGCCAGGACGAGTGCGCAGACTGCCAGCACCACTACGGTGATAACTGCGAGCACCTTCTTGTTTTCCTGCACGCGGTTGGTGACCTTGGTCAGCGAGTCGTTGATCTCGTCGAGACCGGTTTCTGTGGTCTCGGGTTTATTTTTTGCCATTATTATGTGATTGTTTATTATTATGCGCGTTAAATGCGGGCTTTTCCATGCGCCGGGCACCGGAAAAGTCAGCAATTGAGCCACAAAATTACGCAATTGGGTGCAAACGGCAAAAAAATTTCCCCTCAATTCGCTATTTTTATTGTTTTTAGTGTTAACTTTAGGCCGCAATGCAAAGAATTTGCCATCAGATATGGAGAAGAAAGAGATTGTCACCCCGATAGAGATCTATACATTTGACGAACTGCCGCCCGACGACCGCCGTCTGCTCGAACTGGCCCGCGAGGCCACAGAGCGCAGTTATGCCCCCTATTCGCATTTCCGTGTCGGAGCCGCCATACTGCTCGACAACGGCGAGATTATCACCGGCGCGAACCAGGAGAATGTGGCTTACCCGTCGGGCACGTGTGCCGAGCGGTCGGCCTGTTTTTATGCCCACGCCCGCTATCCCGAGGCGCGTTTCGTGAAGATCGCAATAGCCGCCCGGGGCACCGACGGCGAGTTTGTGGCCGACCCGGTGGCTCCCTGCGGCGCATGCCGCCAGGCATTGCTTGAATACGAGATGCTGGCGTGCCGTCCGGTGCCGGTGATTCTCGGCGGCCGTGACCGCGCTTTCGTGCTGCCGTCGGTAACATCCACCCTCCC
>USKE01000317.1 GCA_900555165.1 uncultured Porphyromonadaceae bacterium
GGCGCAAGAATCCAGGCCACTGCAAGCGCGCCGTAGGTGCGCGCAGCTGTGGTATGAACGATACCATATATTCATTGAGCGCCTTTAGGTGCGAAACATGTTACAGTATCGCACCTAAAGGCGCTCTGCTGAGAGAGACGTGATGTAGTTACCACAGCTGTGCGCACCTACGGCGCGCTTGCAGTGGCCTGGAATCTTGCGCCACTACGTGGCTTGTGCTTCGCGCTATGGGCCAAAACATTTTACCGGACACCAATAATATTTTACCGGACACTAAAGATGGTCAAGATATAGAATGGCCAGAATATATTGAATCATCCGGTATTGACTACAAAAAAACGGCAAAAAGGTTGTTTCGTCATAACCTTTTTGCCGTTTTGGGGTCAGCGGTGCGGCGCCGTCAGGGGCGCGCACCGGCTGTGTGGAGTGTGATTATTCGGGACGTTTGGTCTTTTTGCCATAACCGTAAGCGGCAGCGGCGCCGAGCTCTTCCTCGATGCGGAGGAGCTGGTTGTACTTGGCCATACGGTCAGAACGCGAAGCCGAACCGGTCTTAATCTGGCCGGCGTTGGTGGCAACGGCGATGTCGGCGATGGTGGCGTCTTCGGTCTCGCCCGAGCGGTGCGAGATAACGGCGGTGTAGCCGTTGCGCTGTGCGAGCTCTACGGCGCGCAGGGTCTCGGTGAGCGAGCCAATCTGGTTTACTTTCACCAGAATCGAGTTTGCGCAACCCTCTTCGATACCGCGCTTGAGGTATTTGACGTTGGTAACGAACAGGTCGTCGCCCACGAGCTGGCAGCGGTTGCCGATGAGGTCGGTGAGGATCTTCCAGCCTTCCCAGTCGTTCTCGGCCATACCGTCCTCGATAGAGTCGATGGGGTATTTCTCAACGAGCTGCTGCAGGAATTTGGCCTGCTCCTCAGATGTGAGCTTGGGAGCGTCGGCACCCTGTTTCCAGGTGTAGTCGTAAACGCCGTCTTTGTAGAACTCAGACGATGCGCAGTCGAGGCCGATGGTAACGTCCTTGCCGGGTACGTAGCCTGCGAGCTCGATAGCCTTGATGATAACCTGAAGGGCATCTTCGGTACCGTCGAGGTTGGGGGCGAAACCACCCTCGTCACCTACTGCGGTAGAGAGGTTGCGCTCTTTGAGCACTTTCTTGAGGTTGTGGAATACCTCGGTGCCCATGCGGATGCCTTCGTGGAACGAGGTGGCGCCGATGGGACGGATCATGAACTCCTGGAAACAGATGGGGGCGTCAGAGTGTGCGCCGCCGTTGATGATGTTCATCATGGGCACGGGGAGCACGTAGGTGTTGCAGCCACCGATATATTTGTAGAGGGGGAGGTCGAGATAGTCGGCGGCGGCTTTGGCAACGGCGAGCGATACGCCGAGGATGGCGTTGGCGCCGAGGTTCGACTTGGTGTCAGTGCCGTCGAGGGCGAGCATCTTCTCATCGATGGCAATCTGGTCGAGGGCGCTCATGCCTTTGAGGGCGTCGGCGATGGGGCCGTTGACGTTGGCCACAGCCTTGAGCACGCCTTTGCCCATGTAGCGCGACTTGTCGCCGTCACGGAGCTCGAGAGCCTCGTTTACGCCGGTCGATGCGCCCGAGGGAACAGATGCACGGCCGCGTGCACCGCTTTCGAGGATTACGTCAACTTCGACTGTGGGATTGCCGCGAGAGTCGAGCACTTCGCGACCGATGATTTTTTCGATTTTCATAATCTATGATATATCAATAAGTTAGATATGTTGAGTGTTTTTGCTTTCTGACTGTGCGACCCATGCGGGCGTTATCTCTGCAAAGTTACGATTTTTTTGGATTAGTTGCGTTGCCGCGCCTTAAAAGTTTGTGAAAAAGCGCTATATATTGTTGTGCCACCGCCGGTGCCGAGAAACGTGCTGTCACCGAGGCGCGCAGCGTGTCGGCGCTGATGGTGTCGTCGAGGGCGCGGGCTATGCCGTCGGCCAGGGCGGCGGTGTCGCCGGCGGGGGCGAGCCATCCGGTCACGCCATGTTCGATGATGTCACGCTGCCCCCCGCTGTCGAATGCCACGGGCACGGCTCCGGCGGCCTGACCCTCGATAAGTGTGGTGGGGAGTGTTTCGTAATGCGATGATGAAATCACCACGTCGGCGGCGCAGTAGAGGCTGTGCATCCGCGCCGGGTCGGTTATGGCACCGGTATGCACGTATGGCAGCAGAAGGGAGTCGAGG
>USKE01000318.1 GCA_900555165.1 uncultured Porphyromonadaceae bacterium
CCCCGCCACTATCCCGAACAGCTCGGCGGGGGTAATCACCCCGTCCATACAGCCTATGGCGCTTGTGACCCAGGTATCGGATACCACCACCACGGCACCGGGCACCGATGTAAGGAGTGCACGCGCGGCACGTTCAAGGCCGCCGGCAAGTTTCATCGGCATAGTGCACACCTGCCGCACGCGTTCCTGACTCACACCTTCGCGGGCGGCAATGGCGCCCTGGGTGTGCCGCGGCTTGCCACCGATGCCGTAGAACTCGCATTTCCACACGATGTCACGTGTCTGTGACCCGGTCATATAGTAGTAAAGCAGATAGATTGCCTCGTACCATGGCGCCGACGCACGCAGCCGGAGCGCCTGCTCACACTGGGCCTGATCGGCAAACGGAAACTCTACGGCAATACTCTCCGATTCAAGCTGATGCCGGTATGTATCGCCGTCGGGTCGGGTCAGCCGCTCCAGGTCATACTGAAGTACGGGTGCGTAACGGTCAAAGAAAGCGCAAAGCTCATCAACCGATTTTTTACCCCAGCCATACAACACACCGTTACCGGGAGGCAACGGCTCAAGCCCGAGTATCATAGGCGCCAGCCGCCGGAAATTGCCGAGAAGAGGCAGCCTGTTGCGCACGCGCGGCGACAGCGCGGCCACGGCACGGTCGAATTTCAGCGATAGCATCTCGTGCGACCGCTCGTCAAGCAGGTTCATTGATTCGAGGAGAAACGATTTCGGCGCGCGCTCGACAAAAATATCATGTGCGGCCTCGACAAGCCGTTTCTCGGCCACATCGGCAGCATCATCGGCCCACGACCTTAAGATATGGCATACAGCCTTGCGCAGGGCATAATTATCAGCGGGGGTGCCGTTGCCGATGGCGGCATACAGCCGGGCGGGCTCACCGTAGACCATCGCGGCAAAATGCTCGTAATCAGAAAGCATATCGCGCAGGCGCCGGTATAGGACACTGCCAAGTGTCTCGGCCACGACCGACAAAGCCCGCTCTATGGCCGGAATCGGAGAGTTGAATCCACGTGTGTCCCATGGAGAGCCATAATAGATTTTTTCGCCCCGCGAGGATGCCTCGTCGAGTTCCCGACGCAGTGTCTCTACCTCATGACTGCATCGTGCGCCAAAATTTCTGAAGGTGACAAGCTCGGCCGGATCCACGGCGAGCAACTGGCCAAGAGTCGTGATGCCCCGGGCCTTGCATGCGTTTTTCGTTCGTAATGACAACCGTCTTGCCTCCACAAGGTCTGCGAGCGACGAGTTCTGGTCAAGAATCATAGTCCTGTGCATATTATGGCTGAGACTGCCGGCATGTGTGTCGTTGCCGGCGACACGGATATAGCGTCCGGTCACAGTTTTGTCTCAGTTGCAGTGCGGGATTCCGGGCTCATCGGTGTGTCAGGCTGAATCGAGGCCGTAAGAATCCTCCGGTAATTATTGATTGAATTGTTAATGCTGACATGCAAATTTAGTCAAGCTCACTGGATTTAGCAAATGTTAAAAACAAAAAAAACGGGTAGATGTACCCGTTTTTCGTGTTTTTTCGTCTAAAGAGACAACCGTGTCACCATTCGAACGATACCGACGCGCCGATCGAGTTCATCGATACGGAGTTTCCGCCATACCAGGCATAGCCGTTATTGCCGGTGATGAGCTGATATGTGACCCCGAGGTTCACGGCCTGGCGGCTCGCGGCAGATGACCCCACGGGAATACGCACGCCGACCGAAGGTTTCAGATAGAAGTATGTGTTGTCGGTCAGGTAGCCGTTCGGGAACTGCATGTAGGTGTCACCGAACAGAAATGTGGCACCGAGCTTGACATCGATATAAACGCCCGTGCCGGCACCCGACGCGCCCCCGCCGAAAGTGAACCTGAAGTCTGAGAACACCGGCATCATCACACGCGTCGAGCTCTGGGCGTGCGGATAGTAGCCGGGGTAGCTGTCGTAATCGCCGAGGTCGTTGCCGCGGAACAGGATGTCGGCCCCTATGCCGGCGCCCATGAAGAACCACGACGAATATGTGAAACCCTGCGATGTGGATATGCTGAGGATATTGGCCTTCCAGTCATTGCCGAAACCACCCGTGAAACCGGTTTCCACGAACCCTTTGTAACTGAGTGATCCAGACAGCGCAGGCTGTATCAACGAGGGTATCTGACTTACCGCCTGATACCACTGTGCCGATG
>USKE01000319.1 GCA_900555165.1 uncultured Porphyromonadaceae bacterium
AAACTTTGACCGGAGGCGCCCGTCTCCAGTTGCATAAGCCGTATCATCACACGCGCCTTACAAGCTGTATCATCACATAAATTAATATCTAACAATTAATATATTCCGCATGAAAAAATGGTTGACCATGGCCGTGGCCGTCTCGCTCGGGGCTGCCGCATGGGCCGGATTCCCGTCGTCGGGGCGTGCGCCGGTGACGCCTGAGAAGACCCGCGTCGTCACATCGCAAGTGTCTGACCCGATGAAGATTCCCCGCAGTATCCGGAAATCTCCAGCCGATGCCTTCACTCTTCCGGCTGAACTTGCGCCCACGACCTCTGAGGCCGCACGGTTCGTGATCACCGACGCCAACTGCGACGAGACGAAATGGCTCTGCACCGACGGGCAGATGCAGTACGGGTATCACTCGAACAACAAGGCCGACGACTGGTTCTTCATCCCTCTGAGGCTTGAGGAGGCCGACCGCATGCTCAGGGTGACGTTCAGCATGAAACCCAAGGGGGGCTATGAGGAACGTCTGCAGGTGTGTTTCGGCGCATCGGCTACCCAGGCGGGTATGTCGGCGCCGCAGATTGACATACAGCGCCTCGGAGGTTCGTTCCAGACGTACACGGCAGATATTTCCGCCGCCGGTGTCACCGGCACCGGATACCTCGGTTTTCATGCCGTGTCCGAGAGAGACAAATACGGCATTCAGATAAAGGATATCACAGTCATCCGCCTGCGCACGCCCCTGCCGCTCGAACCGGTCATAACCGCCAGCACCATAAGCAATCTCGATTACACGGCCACCGTGACGCTGCCCGACCATACGGTGCAGGGTGATGCCATCGAAGGGACGGTGGGCCTGCAGGTGTGTGTCGACGGCGTGGAGGTGCAGTCGCATCCCGACTGCACGCCCGGCGCACCGAAAGAGATAGCCCTGACGCTTGTCAAGGGGATTCATACCGTCAGCTACGCGGCATTCCTGACCACGGGGGGCGAGACAAGCTGGTCGACAGCCGTCAGTGAGTCGGTGCGCGCCACATCGCCACAGGTCACCCAGCAGTTGCCCGCACTATTTGAGCCTGAGGAAGATGATTTTGACGCTTGCCTGGTGATCGACGCCAACAATGACAATTCCACATGGGAGTTCTACGGGTCATCTTTCCGATACAATTACAACTCCAATAACGCCGGCGACGACTGGCTCATCCTCCCCGAAGTAGACTTCGGCGCTGACGGCGGTACTTTCGAGATAAGTATGGATGTTGCCGGGGCAGGTAATTTCCACGAGACTTTCGAGGTTGCGGTTGCACGCACGGCTGATCCCGCCGACATGACGGTGGTGCTGGCTCCGGCACCCGTTATCTCGACCAACTGGGAGACCCGTATCGGCCGTTTCACCCTTGACGAGGGTGGCAGATGGCGGGTGGCGTTTCATGCCACCAGTCCGAAAGACCAGTATGCCCTGATGGTGAAGAATATCGTCATTAGCCGTTCGGCCGACATGACGCCTGCCGCTCCCGTAGTCAAGAGTCTGGTGATGAATGGCCTTGAGGGCACGCTCGCCGTGACTCTGCCGTCGGTTACCGTCGACGGCGTGGGCCTCACCGGCCAGGTCGGCGCAGCAGTCACGTTCGACCGCGAGGATTATGCCGTGTCGGATATGGCGGCTCCGGGTGCCGATGTCACTGTGCCTCTGACGCTTGCGCTCGGGCGCCATTCGATTGGCGTGGCGGCGTTTGTCGACAACGGCGGCACACGCCTCACCGGCGCCCAGGTGCTCACCGAGGTGCTGGCACGCAACCCCGAGGGGTATGCCTACCCGCTCCCGTTCACCATGCACCCCACTGCGGGCGAGTTCGAGACCCTGACGGTGCTCGACGCCAACGCCGACGGCCATACATGGGACTATAACGCCGGCGCTGCCAACGGCACCGGTGCCGCTGTGTGCCGTACCGCGGCCGACGAGACCTCAGACGACTGGATCTTCTTCCCTGCAGTGCAGGTCGACGACATTACCCGCATCTACCGCGTGTCTGCCGAGGCCCGCGCATATCTTGAGCAGTATCCCGAGGATTTCGACATCTGCATAGGCACTGCCGAGACACCAGACGCCATGACGGTCGTGGCCGCGATAGACGGTTACAAGAAATACCTCTACGAGAGCCTCGGCGGCGAATGGATCGCTCCTGCCCCCGGCAAGTATCA
>USKE01000320.1 GCA_900555165.1 uncultured Porphyromonadaceae bacterium
CCGCCAATGTCACGCTGACACTTCCGCTCAATGCCATAAACGGCACGGCTCTCGACGCATCAGCGATGCTGACCGCCACCGTGACCTCTGCCACCGGTGCCACGGCCACTGTGACTGGACTCCCCGGGCAGCAGGTGTCTGTATCGATAGCCGCTCCCGACGGCCACAGTACGCTCACCATAGTGGTTTCGTCTGATCAGTACGGTGCCGGCGAGCCTGCCGAGGTATCGGTTTTCTGCGGGCTTGACCGTCCGTCGGCGCCTGTCGTGACCGCCGCCGTCTCTGAAGACAATATGGAGCTGGTGCTTACCTGGACCGATGCTGACCGCGGCGAGCAGGGTGGCGCCATCGACACCTCGGCCCTCAGGCATGTGATCTGTACCCCTGTCGACGAATACGGGTTCTACTGGACGAAACTCGAGGAACTCCCCGCCGGTCAGAACAGCTATACATTCACGGCCGAACTGCTGCAGAATGTCACCATAGTCGGTGTGCAGGCTGTCAATGCCAAGGGCGAGTCGCAGATGGGCGTAGGTTTCGGTGTCACCGGCACCCCCTATTCGTTGCCGATGACCGAGGATCTCAGCCGAGGTGTCTACACCTACAATCCGGTTGTGAAGGAGTATCCCGCCGAGGGTTATTCCGAGAACTGGTTCCTCGACAAGACATCGCTCATCTACCCCTCGCTCGGCGAGGATGCTCCGAGCGCACTCATGTGCATCGAGTCGACCGAGCCCGCCGCCCGGCACGGACGTGTGGCGCTGCCTAAATTCACTACCGTCGGCGCCCATAGCCCGAAAGTGACCCTGCGCGTCTATGATTCCCCCAAAGCCGCCGCAGCCACCGTCTACGCCTCGTCGTTCGGCGTGAATGATGTCACCGTAGGGGTGATTTCCGGCAAGGGTGAGGAGGGGTGGAAGGAGTATACCTTCGACCTGCCCGCCTCGCTTGTCGGAAAGAACTGGGTGAACCTCAGTGTAGAGGTCGATTTCGATGCCGTGCCCCAGGCGTTCGTGTTAGGGGGCTACAAGGTATGTTCGACCTATGCCGACCAGCTTTCAACACGCCTGTCGGCTCCCGCGAAGATGGATCTCGGCAACACCTATACGCTCAAGGCCTCGGTGACCAACGGGTCGCTCGGCGCGGTTGCCGCACCTGCCTATAACCTCACTGTGGCCTACGGCGACGAGAGCGCCGTGCTTGCCACCGGTGTTGCCGGAACAGGCACTATCGACCCCGGCGCTACTGTCGACTGCGAATTCACGTTCATGCCCGTGGCCGAAATGCTCGGTGACGCGCGGATAACCTTCGCCCTCGACCGCGCTCCCGACGAACTGCCGGAAGATGACTCGGATTACGCCGATGTGCTTGTGGGCACAGGGGGCCGTCCCGTTGTCACGGATCTCGAAGGCGGTCTGTGCACCTGCGGGGACATGTGGCTAATGTGGTCTGATCCCGCCATCGCGCACGGCGGCACGGATGATTTTGAGGATTATGTGCCGTTCGATTTCTCCGAAGAGCTTGGCGCATGGCGCAATTTCGACGCCGACGGCAAGAAACCTTATGCCATAGGTGAAGAGGTGGAATATCCCGGCTACCTGGCGCCGAAAGCTTTCCAGGTGGTGCGTTTCCCCTTTGCCGACGTCGACATCGACCTGCATGCGTTCAGCGGCCAGCAGTATCTGCTGGCAGTCTGCCCCGACGACGGCTCGGCCGCCGACGACTGGCTGATCTCGCCCGAGGTAATGGCCGGCTCGAAGGTGTCGTTCCGTTTCAATATCCTCAATCCTCTGTACGGTACCGAGCAGATCGACCTGATGTATTCGTCGACGGGCCGCGAGCCTGAGGACTTCACTCTGGTGCAGACCTTCTCGCAGAACATGCGCGGCTGGAATCCGCTTGAGGCCACCCTGCCTGCCGACGCGCGCTATTTCGCGTTCCACTACCGCAGCAAGGACATATTCGGCGTGGCACTCGATGACATTTCGTATCATCTGCTGGGCGAGGCGCCGATAAAGGGCTACAACATATACCGCAACGGAGAGAAAATCGAGTCGGTATGGCCCGATACATCATACCAGCTGCTGGAATATGCAGATGGCGACCGGTTCAATGTCGCTGTCGTGGCCGACAACGGCGGCGTCGAGCGTGAGGATCCGATGTCGAACACGGGATTTGTCA
>USKE01000321.1 GCA_900555165.1 uncultured Porphyromonadaceae bacterium
GCGCGACCACAGAGTCAGGCGCGCCGCAATCATCGGTGCCGGTTTCATAGGTCTTGAGATGGCCGAGAACCTGCACGACGCAGGTGCCGAGGTGGCGGTGGTGGAGATGGCCGACCAGGTCATGGCCCCCGTCGACTATTCGATGGCGTCGATAGTGCATGCGCATCTGGCCGAGAAAGGTGTTCGCCTCTACCTCAAGACCGCTGTCGCATCGTTTGCACGCAATGATGACGGGCTGGATGTGGTTTTCAGCGACGGCCGCCGTATTACGGTCGACATGGTCATCCTCTCTATCGGCGTGAGGCCCCTTACGGAGCTTGCCGCCGGGGCAGGTCTTGCCATAGGCGAACGCCGTGGGATAAAGGTCGACGAATACCTGCGCACCTCTGATCCTAACATCTATGCCGTGGGCGACGCCATAGAGTTCCCGCATCCTGTCACGGGAGCCCCCTGGCTCAACTATCTGGCCGGGCCGGCCAACAGGCAGGCGCGTATCGTGGCCGACAACATGGTGCTCGGCGACAAGGTGAAATACGAGGGCGCCCTGGGCACATCGGTGGCCAAGGTCTTCGACCTCACCGTGGCGTCGACCGGCATGGCGGCAAAACGCCTCGCACAAGAGGGGGTGGAATACCGGTCGGTGACAATTCACCCCATGTCGCACGCCGGGTACTATCCCGGTGCCACGCCAATGACCATAAAGGTGGTGTTCTCTCCGGCCGACGGCAGGTTGCTCGGCGCGCAGATTGTGGGTTTCGACGGTGTCGACAAGCGAATCGACCAGTTCGCGCAGGTGCTTAAGCATGGTGGCACCGTAGCCGACCTTACCCTGACCGAACATGCCTACGCGCCGCCGTATTCATCGGCCAAAGACCCTGTGGCTCTGGCGGGATATGTGGCCGGAAACGTGCTGTCGGGACGTATGGATCCGATATACTGGCGCGAGCTGCGCGATGCCGACCGCAGCGCCATCACGCTCATCGACGTGCGTACTCCGGTGGAGTATGCTGTCGGCGCTCTCGATGGTGCCGTGAACATGCCGCTTGACGATTTGCGCGACAATTTGCACCGTATTCCGCGTGACAAGCCTGTGGTACTGTACTGCGGAGTCGGTCTGCGCGGCTATCTGGCCTCGAACATATTGCGACAGAACGGTTTCTCTGACGTCAGGAACCTGATCGGCGGCATCAAGACATATCTTTCCGCCACGGCCTCTCTGCCTGAGCCGAAACCGTTCGATGTCGGCGCCGATTCTGCACACCGGTGTGATGCGGCTGCCGCGGCGCCCGTCGGGTCGGCGGCTGTGACGGTCGATGCCTGCGGTCTCTCGTGCCCCGGGCCCATAATGAAACTTAAACAGGCTGTGGCCGACGTGACTGACGGTACGTTGCTGCGCGTCACCGCCACCGACCCCGGATTTGCACGCGATGCCAAGGCGTGGTGCGGGTCGACCGGCAACCGGTTCGTCTCCCACACCACTGAAAAGGGCATTTCCACCGTGACCATCGAGAAAGGTTCCGGAGAGAAATCTGCCGCCCCGGCGCCTGCAGGTGCCACCGGAAAGACGTTCATCATGTTCAGTGATGACCTCGACAAGGCACTTGCCACTTTCGTGCTGGCCAACGGCGCGGCCGCCGCAGGCGGAAAAGTCACGATTTTCTTTACCTTCTGGGGCCTGAATGTCATCAAGAAACAGCATAAGCCCAAGACCCGCAAGGATATCTTCGGCCGCATGTTCGGCATGATGCTCCCCTCCGATTCCCGGCGTCTGTGTCTGTCGAAGATGAACATGGGCGGTCTGGGCGCGCGGATGATGCGCCTGGTGATGCGCCGCCGCAATATCGACTCGCTTGAGACATTGCGCGACATGGCCATTGCCAACGGCGTAGAGTTCATCGCATGCCAGATGTCGATGGATGTCATGGGCATAACGCGCGAAGAACTCCTCGACAATGTTACCGTGGGCGGCGTAGCCACTTATATGAACCGTGCCGAGGCCTCCGGTGTCAACCTGTTTATCTGACACAGTACGCCACACCGCCTCTTAAAATAAAAGGGTGCATCAAAATGCGATATTAAACTTTTCGACGCATAACTGCCATCATTTCATTGTAGGGTTGCTACACAATGCTATTAACTTAACAGACGTGGGCGTCTGAAAGACGCTGATTTCTTCAT
>USKE01000322.1 GCA_900555165.1 uncultured Porphyromonadaceae bacterium
CCAGGGCTGGCGGGGACGCATCTGCCGGCGCAGTGCCAGCATCCGGTCAACGGCCTTTACGATGTGGAGTATCATCGGCAGCCCGAGGCGTTCCGAAAGCTCGATCTGACGGCGGAAAATCTCTGCCTGGCGGTCAATCGGCGCCCCGCGCAGTGCGTCGAGGCCACATTCGCCCACCGCCACCACGCGGTCGTCGGTGAGGAAACGTTCAAGCTCCTCCCAGTCGACCGGCTTTTCCGTGGCCCAGGGGTGCACCCCCACCGAGAACCTCCCGTGCGTGCCGTCATGCGCCAGCACGCGCCGCGCCTCGGGGGGCGTGAGCGACACAAGCACACCGTCGGGCGCGTCGTTGGCGCCGTCGGCCAGGTGGGCGTGTATGTCGTGGAACTGTGCGAGCGGTTTCATCATGGTGAGCCGAAAAAGAGGAGCCGTTTCCCCGAAACAGACCCGAAACCACTTCAGGGCACCGGGTCGTAGCCCGAACCGCCCCAGGGGTGGCAACGGCAGATGCGCTTTATCGCCAGCCACGACCCGCGCAGGGGCCCATGTTTGCGCAGGGCCTCAAGAGCGTATTCAGAGCAGGTGGGTGTGTAGCGGCACGAGGGTGGTAGCATCGGCGAAATGGCACCCTTGTAGAACCTGACCAGTGCGATCAGCAGGCCGTTCACGGCGCGTGACAGCAGATTCATGACTCGGCGGGAATGGCCGCGGTGGTATCGGGCGTTACATTAGCTGTCCCGGTTGCGGGGACGGGAAAAATCTTGCGCAGCAAACGGGTCATCGAGGCTGATACGCGGCGGTACTCCACCGGCTTGTCGGCCACATAGATGAAAGCCACCGCCAGACGGTGTTCCGCCTCGCGTGGCACCAGATCGTTGCGCGTCAGGCGGTAAGCCTCGCGCACACGGCGGCGCATCAGCACACGGTCAACAGCCTTGTGCAGACGTTTCTTGGGGATGGAAATCAGGAACTTCAGTGCCGGACCCGACGCGGCGTCGTACCCCTGGCGCTGATACCACACAGCCCTGAGGGGATAGGCCAGCGCTGATTGGGCCTGTCGCGACTGTCCGGCGGCAAACAGGCGGTCGATGCTTGTCTGCGAGCAGAGTCGGTGGGCTTTCGATAGTTTCAGCGATGTCATCAGGGGTGCGGTGTGGTTTGCAGGGTCATTCCTCGGGCTCGCCGTTGTTCTCCTTGAGATACAGGTCGAGGGCGGCCGTGATTGACGGTGCCTGGGGGGTGGGGGCCTGGATGTCGAGGCGCAGACCGGCGCTCTCCACAGCCTTGGCGGTCTGTGCGCCCAGGCAGCCGATGCGGATGTCGCCCTGCTTGAAATCGGGGAAATTCTTCAGCAGCGAGTCGATGCCGGCAGGCGAGAAGAACAGCAGCATGTCGTAGTCGAACGCCTCGTCGGCGCCGAAATCGTTCGACACCGTGCGGTACATCACGGCGCGCGTGTAGTTCACCTTGTTCTGGTCGAGGAGGGGAGTGGTCTCGGGGGTGACGTCAGACACGGCATAGAGATACTTCTCCTTGTTGTGCTTGGTCAGCATCGGAATCAGGTCGTCGAGGCGTCCGGTCTCGCCGTGGAAGATCTTGCGTTTGCGGTAGATGATGTACTTCTGCAGGTAGAGCGCTATGGGCTCGGTGGTGCAGAAATACTTCATGGTGTCGGGCACGGTTACGCGCATCTCCTCGCAGAGGCGGAAGAAATGGTCCACTGCCTGACGGGCCGTGAAAATCACGGCAGTGAAGTCGTTGATGTTTATCTTCTGCTGACGGAACTCGCGTGCCGACAGTCCCTCGACCTTTATGAAAGGCCTGAAGACGAGTTCCACCCCGTGGCGTTTGGCAATATCGAAGTATGGTGACTTATCAGAGGCCGGGTGGGGCTGGGATACAAGGATTTTTTTAACTTTCGCGTTGCTCATTTCGGTAGATCGACCGTTTCGAGGCGGTAATATGCTGAAACGATGGAGGTTAAAAGTGGGCCGGCTGCTACGCGCGGCAGATTTGCCGGGCGATGGCGCAGACGGCGATGACCGGTATAATTTCCAAGGTGCAAAGGTACAAAATAAAATAGAGCAACGACAGGAAATTGTTGAAAAAAATTCTAAAACCTTTGGCAATGAATACGAT
>USKE01000323.1 GCA_900555165.1 uncultured Porphyromonadaceae bacterium
ACACCGATATATTCGACCGCCGACGGCCGCTGATGCCTGAATATCACCCCGATAAGTATCACGAACACCGGCGGCAGGGTCATAATTATCGAGATGTCGATGGGGTTGCCGTATCTGAGCGAGGTCACAAACAGATAGATGAATGCAAACAGCCCCACCGCGCCCCCGAGTATAAGGTTCAGCCAGTCGTGGCGAGCGATGGGTTTGTCTTTAAGAAACAGCGACGCCAGCCACATCAGCACGCATCCGCCCACGAGCCTGACCACAATGATCCCCTCGGCGGTCATCCAGTCAGGAATCAGCGCCTTTGTGAACGACACGTTCACGCCCCAGAAGATTGTGGCCGCCAGTATGCACAGATTTCCGGCCACTGCCGCCCCTATGCCTGTGCGGCGAGGCGTGGCGGGGGATGTTCCTTGGGGCTGCGCATTGCCTGGCGCGGTTGCTGAAACGCTTTTGTCGGTCGGGGTATTCTCTTTCATGATGATGGATGTGGCTGTGATGGTATTACAGTTCTATAAACAAACGTGGAGGAGATTTTTCCCTGTGGTGGATGATTTTTGAGGGGCCTGGAGATTGCGGCAGGGGGGATTTGTGCGAAAAATCAGTAACTTTGTGGCGGGGCGCCGGTGTGTCGGCGCCTGTAGACCATGAAGACCTATGAAGAAAACAGACTTGTCGGCAATATTGCCTGTGATGATATTTGTGATCGGCGCGTTGACGGTAGCGGGTGGCACACCCGAGGCCGTTGCAGAGAATACGGTTATCTGGCAGACACTCGGCAACTCCGCCGGTGCTGACGGACGGCAGACTTATACGCAACGGTTCACCATCGAGGCCGGCGCCCCTTTCGAGCGCCTGGCATTCTGCATGATGAAACGCGGCATGACGCCGGTAAATGCCGCGGACACACTGGTTGAATTGTTGCCGGGATATTATGCCGTCGGTTCGCCGCGTTTTGCCGAGGCCGGTCAGGGCCGACCGGTTACGGTCGACCTCGTTACCGACGGCGCTCTGCGCAACCTGTCGTTCATTCCCGACGGGATGCCCCTTGTGGCCGTTGGCCGTGCCATGCCGGCGCGAAATGTGCGGCAGTCGACGACCCTGCGCCCCGAACAATACCGGTGGCGCGAGGGTGACCGTGTGGTCGACCCCATGCGATACGGCCCCGAGGCGTATGCGGTCAACGATTCCCTGCGCTCGCAGTGGCGCCCGGCGCCTTACGGCGGAATCCCCACGTTCAAATCGGTGATACTGACGGGTGGCATCTCCGCGCTGCCGCAGGCCGGAGAGGTTGCCGTTGTCAGGGGTGATGATCCGCGTCACGACTATTTCCGTGCCGAGCTTGCCGGCGGACGCATGACGTTCGCCACCAACAGCGAGGTGCCCGGGGCTGCTCTTGACAGACTGCTTGCCCGCATGGCGCGCGAGAGGGATGACAGCGGTCTTGTGCCGGCTGTCGTGATCGAGGACTGGGCCGATCTGCCGTACCGCGGGGTGATGCTCGACGTGGCACGCAATTTCACGGGTGCCGACGGCGTGAAGTCAATCCTCCGGCTCATGGCCGGTTATGGCCTGAACACCCTGCATCTGCATCTGGGCGACGACGAGGGGTGGCGCCTTGAGATTCCCGCCCTTCCCGAGCTTACGGCTGTGGGTGCGCGCCGAGGCTATACCACAGGCCCGGGCGATGAATTTCTGCCGCAGATCTACAGCGGCGACGGCAATCCCGACTCGGCTGATACCCCGGCCAATGGTTATTACAGTGTCGATGAATACACTGACCTGCTGCGCTATGCCCGCGGACTGGGCATCGACATAATCCCCGAGTTCGACACTCCCGGACATTCACGCGCGGCCATACGCGCCATGGAGCGGCGATATGCCGCAACGGGCGACCCGTCGTTGCGTCTGATCCACGACGGGGATACCTCGCGCTACACCACCGCGCAGGAATTTCATGACAATCTGATGAATCCCGCCGTCGAGGGGACTTATCTCTTCATGGATGCAGTAATCGGCGTGGTGGCCGACATATATGCCCGCGCCGGTGTGCCCCTGCGCGCCATTCATATCGGTGGCGACGAGGTTCCCGACCATGCCTGGGAGGGGAGCGACGCCTGCCGGCCG
>USKE01000324.1 GCA_900555165.1 uncultured Porphyromonadaceae bacterium
GTCGGTGGTAAACTTGCTCACGCTCGACGCGGCCAGGCGCGTCACGTCGATGAGGGTATCCTCATCGTTGAGTTCATTGGTGGCGGTATCAGCCAGGAAGAGCGTGCCGCGCTTTGTCTCGATCACGTGCATCGAGGCAAAGCTCTTGTAGCCGTCGCGTATGCCGATCACATCGCCGGCAAGTCGCTGCAAGCGGTTCGACCCGGCGTATGCCCCGGCGATGAAGGCATCGGCATAACCGGAGTCGACCATCATCATGCCGAAGTAGTTGCGGTCGTACATCAGTTCGACAGCCTCGTTTACAGTCACGCCCTGCCGGTGACGGCGCGCGGCGAGCTTTTCGGCGAACTCCTGTCGCATGGGCGCGCTGTCGTCGTGACGGGGGTTGACAATCTCGATGCCCGATATGTCGGCGCCCAGACGGGCGGCGCGGGCGGCGATCATCTCGGCGTTGCCGAGCAGAACAGGCTCGCCGATGCCCTGGCGTTTCACATCCACAGCGGCAAGGAGGGTGTGATCGGTATTCCCCTCGCCGAACACCACCTTCTTGCGGTAGCGCTTAGCCTCTTCGAGCAGACCGCGGGTGAGCTTGTTGTCGAACCCGGTTACACGGGTCAGCGAGTCGCGGTACTCGTCCCAGTCATCAATTCTACGGCGTGCCACACCGCTCTCTATGGCCGCGCGGGCCACCGCCGGAGCCACAGTGAGCAGAAGGCGCGGGTCAAGCGGCTTGGGGAGTATGTAGTTGCGTC
The DNA here is from genome assembly GCA_900555165.1 of uncultured Porphyromonadaceae bacterium. Lineage (GTDB taxonomy): Bacteria > Bacteroidota > Bacteroidia > Bacteroidales > Muribaculaceae > UBA7173. Next base: position 753 of record USKE01000324.1, read on the forward strand.
CGAACTCCATACCCTTCTGGCCGTAAGCCTTTTCCACTACGGTGGGCACCGGCTCTTTGGCCAGCGACGCTATAGCGTAGACTGCGGCGAGTTTCATGGCCTCGTTGATTTCGGTGGCGCGGGTATCGAGCGCGCCGCGGAAAATATAGGGGAAACCCAGCACGTTGTTTATCTGGTTGGGATAGTCTGAGCGGCCGGTGGCGAAAATCAGGTCGTCACGGCTTGCCATGGCAAGCGAGTATTCGATTTCGGGGTCAGGATTGGCCAGAGCGAACACGATGGGGCGCGGAGCCATTGACTGTATCATATCGGGTGTGAGCACATCCTTTACCGAAAGTCCCAGGAACACGTCGGCACCGGCCATGGCCTCGGCCAGCGTGTGCACGTCGCGTGAGGTGGCAAAACGGCGCTTGCGTTCGTTAAGATCCTGACGCATTACGTGGATGGCCCCCTTGCTGTCGCACATCACGATATTTTCCGGCTTGACACCGAGGGCAATATAAAGGTTGGCGCAGGCTATGGCCGCCGCGCCGGCACCGTTCACCACGAGCCTGATTTCGTCGGCTTTCTTCCCCTGCAGCTCAAGAGCGTTTATGAGACCTGCGGCCGAGATAATGGCTGTGCCGTGCTGGTCGTCGTGCATGATGGGGATGTCGCACTCGGCCTTCAGGCGGTCTTCGATGTGGAAACACTCGGGCGCTTTGATATCCTCAAGATTGATGCCGCCGAATGTGGGTACCAGCGACTTCACTATCTCCACGAACTTGTCGGGGTCTGTCTCGTTGATTTCGATGTCAAAACCGTCGAGACCGGCGAATATCTTGAACAGCAGAGCTTTTCCCTCCATAACCGGCTTTCCCGCCTCGGCGCCGATGTTGCCAAGCCCGAGCACCGCGGTGCCGTTGGAGATTACGCCCACAAGGTTGGAGCGGTTTGTGTAGAGGTAGCTGTCGTCGGGATTCTCCTTGATTTCAAGGCAGGGATATGCCACTCCCGGCGAATATGCGAGCGAAAGATCCTGCTGGGACGAATATGGTTTTGTGGGGATGACTTCAGTCTTTCCCGGGCGCGGATACCGGTGGTAATCGAGCGCCATCTCTTTGGTTATCTTGGCCATAAGCGTGGTTATTTATAACAACGAAGCCATCGTGGAATGTGATGACTTCGTTGGTATGGGTTAACGGTTTGCGGGAGAGCCTTTGGAATCGGAAGGGTCGTTAGGGTCTTTAAGGTCTTTAGGGACCTTAGGGTCATCGGCGGAGGGGATGGGGGGCAGAGCCGGCGGCGTGACTGACGTGGTGCCGGTGCCGATAGTGCCCGAGGTGCCGGTAGTGGCAGGGGGGCGGGGGGGGGTGGGGGTCGGGTTGGCAGGCATA
>USKE01000325.1 GCA_900555165.1 uncultured Porphyromonadaceae bacterium
GCGGCCGCAACCAGTAAAAGAGTGTATGATTTCATTTTTTTGATGCGCGTTTTTTACGTGCCGACGCTTTCTGGCGCGTGGTGCGTGCCTTGGCTTTTGCGGCACGGGCGCGCGACTTCGACGCGCGTGCCTTTGACCTTGATGCCGACACGCCCGACTTGCCGCGGGTAAGTCCCTCGTATGCCTTTCTGAGCGAATTGAAGGTGACATCGAAGGTCTGGGCGATAGAGCGTGACTCGTCACTGAGCGAATGGCTCAACAGCCAGTCGTACGACTCGGGCATGTAGAATATGCGTGCCGGCTGCGAATGGTTCATCCCCGGGATACGGTCGTAGGCCAGGCGCGGGGTGTCGCCACCCATGGCCTTTTTCATCGCCGATACAACCTTGTCGCTTTCCTTGACGCTGACGGCGCGGTCGCCGGTGCCGTGGATGATCCAGAGTGGAAGTTCGTTCAGACCGGCCAGGTTACCCACCGTACCTCCCCCGCATACGGCCATGGCGGCTGCGATGCGTTCGGGATAGCTTGCGGCCACATCGATGGTGCCGTAACCGCCCAGGCTCATACCGAGCACATACACGCGGTCTTTGTCGACATCATAATTGTCCTCAACCCAGTCGAGGATGTTCATCACCTTGCGCGGATTCCATGAGCCGCCTGGATTTTGCGGAGCGATGACATAGCCGTCGATCTTGCGCCCTTTCTCGATGGCGTCGATGGTGCCGTAACGGCGCACCTTGTCAAGATTGTTTCCGCACAGGCTGGCGCCGTGCAGAAATATGAACACCGGTTTTTTCTGAAGCTCGACGGCATCGTCGCCATCCCCGGCGGCTTTGGCGGCATCCTCACCACCTTCAGGGGCATATAGCCAGAAGTTATAGGCATCGGGGACGGTGCCTACGTTTCTGGCCCGACATACACAGCGTGACGAGCAGGGCGGTTACGGATGTCAGTATCGTTTTAAGTCTCATGGTTCTTCAGTTTCCGGAGAGTATATTTTAGGTTGGAATCGGGGATCAGATTATCGAGAGGCGGTAGACGGTGTCGCCGCGCGAGCCGACTACCAGGGAGTTGCCCACCACGACCGGCGACGACTCGAAGTTGTGTCCCGTCGGACGCCGCACAAGAATCTCGCCTGTGCGCCCGCGGATCACATAGATGTTGCCGGCGGCATCGCCCGTGACCACAAACTGCTCGCCGGTCTCGTTTACGAAACCTACGGGCGACGACCAGGAGTAGTATCTCAGAGGCGTGCGGTAGAACTCGCGGCCACTTTTGCGGTCTATGGCCACGAAAATGCCGTTGCGGCGCTCGTCGCTCTCGTTCAGCACGCAGTTGGCGAACAGCATGCCCGCACAGTCGCCCGTGCCGGGCAGCGGAGTGGCGTAATAGCCGCCGTCGAAATGCTTGCCGTCGACATCGACCCTGCGTGCCGGTATTTCGTTTTTCCAGACTTCGGCGCCGGTGAGGGCGTCGACTTTCACGAGGTTTGCCGTACCTTCGCCGCGCCGGTCCACCTCACAGCAGGCGTAGACACAGGGGCGGTCATCTTCGGTGGTCACTACGGGGGTGGCGTCAATGTCGTCGCCTACGAAATATCGCCATACCGGTTTCAGGGTCTCAAGATTGACACACAGCAGATTGCCGTGGTTGTCACCGAAATATCCGTAGTTGCGGTAGACCGCAAGCGAGTTCTCTATGCCGGGGGCGGCTCCGTTTATGGTATACCGCAGGGCCGAATGGAGCGCTATCGCGCCCGGCGACACGGTGAACTTATAGAGCGTGCCGTTCTCACCGGGCCAGAAGAGGAAACGGCCGATGCGCAGGGGCGATGAATCGTATGCGTCCCAGCGGCGCCCTGCCCTGGGGTCTTCGGGCCACGAACAGGTCACGGCGCCTTTATAAAGGTCGATGACGCGCGCGCCGAACGGGCGCTCGGCCGGCACGCCCAGCCCTACATACAAGTTGCCGTTGAGAGTGGGGTCAAGTGACATGGTGCCCTTGACGGGGTTCACCACGTCCACCGGTCGGCGCGAGGGCTTGCCGGTGGCATAGTCGATGAAATATACCCGCGAGGCAAGCGAACCTACGATAATCTCCTGCCGTGAAG
>USKE01000326.1 GCA_900555165.1 uncultured Porphyromonadaceae bacterium
CACAGAAACTTACGCGGCAGCCTGTATTGGCAAAAGCCGCGATTAAGGTGCTGTCAGGCGATGTGACAAAAACTTCAAGCCTATCGATGGGGAGAGTTACGGTGCCGGCTTTCTGCCCTGTAGGGGTAAGACGGCGTGGTGCTCCGGCGCGTTTGCCCGAGCGGTATTCGTCCATCTTTCGTTCAAGATAATTGTCTGCCATGTTTGCCGGTTTCAGAGGTTGTCGGCCACATACGCGCGCCAGCGCTCAATCATGGCCGTCATGTCCGAGGGTACGGGAGCCGAGAAGAACATCTCCTCGCCGGTTTTGGGATGCACGAACCCGAGTGTACGCGCATGCAGAGCCTGTCGCGGACAGATATCGAACGTATTCTTCACAAACTGACGGTAACGTGCCGCCGTGGTGCCGCGCAACACTTGGTCGCCCCCGTAGCGGGCGTCGTTGAACAGCGGGTGGCCTATGTGACGCATGTGGGCGCGTATCTGGTGGGTGCGGCCGGTCTCGAGGACGCATTTCACCACCGAGACGTAGCCCAGCTGTTCGGTGACCTCATAATGAGTCACGGCGTGTTTGCCGATTTCGCTGTCAGGGGGATAGACCGCCATCTGCAGACGGTCGCGCAGACTGCGGCCGATGTTCCCCTCGATTCGTCCCTGCCGCGGTTCGGGGATGCCCCACACCACAGCCACATATTCACGTTTCGTAGTCTTGTTGAAGAACTGGCGCCCGAGATTTGTCTTGGCGTCGGGCGTCTTGGCTACTACCAGGAGGCCCGATGTATCCTTGTCGATGCGGTGCACCAGACCCAGCCGCGGGTCGTTCACGTCATAGTCGGGCGTGTCGCGGAAATGCCAGGCCAGGGCGTTTACCAGTGTGCCGTCATAGTTGCCGTGCCCCGGATGCACCACCAGGCCGGCCGGTTTGTTCACCACCAGCACGGTGTCGTCCTCATATACGATGTCGAGCGGAATGTCTTGCGCCACAATCTCGAACTCGTAGCGCGGGCGGTCCATGACTATCTGCACCACATCGTCAGGTTTTACGCGGTAATTCGATTTCACGGCGCGGCCGTTGACGAGGATGCACCCCGCCTGGGCGGCCTGCTGTATGCGGTTGCGCGACGAGGTCTTGGGCATGTGCGCCACCAGGAATTTGTCGACGCGCAACAGCTGCTGGCCCTTGTCGGCCACGAATCTGAAATGTTCGTACATCTCGGCGCCGTCGGGGCCTGTGACTGTGACGTTCGTCCCGGCGGGCGCCGATGGCAGCTCAAGACCTTCGAGTTCGTCGTCGAAATCGTCGGTGAGGGCGTCAGGTGTGAAATTACTGTCGGTCATGGCGCTGATGGGGTCAGTCAATGTCGAGTTTCTCTATCACCTCGTCGATGGCGGCGCTGTCGATGGGTGCGCCGGTTTCCTCAAGCATCTCCAGACCGCTGCCCACCTGCAGTGTCACGCGGGCGGCCAGGGGGATGCGGGCACCCGGGCTGAGCGCCACGCCGTTGTAGCGTGCACCGAGCACAAGTCCCTCGTATTCCGAGGGAACAGTCTCGATCTGTACCTCGGGCAGTCCGAGGCCCTCGAACATCGATTTTGCCTGACGCATCGACACATTGTAGAAATCGGGCACTGTCACCATCTTCGGGGTATACGACACGATGGTAAGGTATACCGAGCCACCTTTCTTAATCTTTGCGCCGGGTATAGGGGTCTGTTCCACCACCGTACCGGGGGCGGCGTACGAGTCGAAGATGGAATCTGTGATCACCGCCTTCAGCCCGGCCGAGCGCACATTGTTCATGGCTACGGCGGCCGACTGGTTGCGGGCGTCGGGTACGACACGCTCCTGGCCATGGAAGGTCCAGTAGTCGAGAAACAGCATGCAAATCCAGCCGAATGCCACGGCTGCACATATTATGTAGAGGATATTGAGCGGTATGGCATAGCGGCGTGCAAAGCTTTTAGGCTTTCCGCCGTCACGGCCTCCGTTGTCGTCACGATCATTCATGTCAAAAGAGTCGTTATACCGTCCGCGGCTGTAATAGTCGTCGGGCAGTGGTTCAGGTCGCCTCCCCGCCACGGGCTGTGCCACGGCGGCAG
>USKE01000327.1 GCA_900555165.1 uncultured Porphyromonadaceae bacterium
TGGGGTTTCTCCCGCTGGGCCGCCCCGTTCGATGTGGAGCCGCAGATACAGATTCTCAACGGCCGATACGGCATCTACATCGCCTCTGACGGCAAGAACTACAAGATCCCCAAGACCGTGGCCGACCCCGCGGCCCTTACGCTCGACGAATGCCGCGAGATCATAGCCTCGCAGGACGCACGTCCGCGCCGCACCGCATCGCGCCGCAAGTCATGACCTGACGGCGGCACGCCAATAAACGCCATACTCCACACGACAATCACCCTCTGACAATATGCCCCAGAATTTCCGCCGCAAGGCAGCCCCCGTGAAACCGGGTGCCGAAAAACGCCCATTCCGCCCCGACACGGTGGTGACCGTGCCTGTCGAGGCCGAGACACCCCTGCTCGAACGGCTGTACGCCGCAATGGCCGACCGCAAGCGCACTACCGTAAAGGATTACCTGAAATATGGCCAGGTGCGTGTGAACGGCGAGGTGACCACACAGTTCGACCAGCCGCTGAAACCTGGCGACCTGCTTGAGGTAAACCTCAGCCGCCCGTTCGTGACATTCTATAACCGCCGCATGAAACTTGTCTACGAAGATGATGACATCCTGGTGGTGAACAAGGGGTACGGACTGCTCTCGATGGGCAACGACAAGATCAAGGAGGGTACGGCTTATTCCATACTTCGCGACTACCTGAAAACCCAGGATCCGCGCAACAAGCTTTTCATCGTGCACCGACTCGACCAGCATACCTCCGGTCTGATGGTATTCGCCAAGAGCATCGAGGCCAAGGAGAAACTTCAGCACAACTGGAACAACATGGTGCTCAGGCGCCAGTATGTATGTGTGGTCGAGGGTCGTCTTGACCCGCCCGACGGCGAGGTGAAATCATACCTGGCCGAGAACTCGCAGCACATAGTCTATTCGACCGACGACCCCGCGCGCGGGCAGCTGGCCTACACGCGATATACGTCAATGGCCAACGGCAACGGCTACACGCTCGTGGAGGTGCAGCTCGAGACCGGCCGCAAGAACCAGATACGCGTGCACATGAAAGACTTGGGGCACCCTATTGCCGGCGACCGCAAATACGGCGCCAAATCAAGCCCCATACAGCGCCTGGCACTGCACGCCATGACCCTGCGGTTCGTGCACCCCATCACCCGCAAGCTGATGGACTTCTCTACGCCGGTGCCACAGTCGTTTCAGAAACTGGTGGCACGCCGGTGACAAGACAGCAACGGGAGTTATGGGAGTTATGGGAATCATGGGCAACTGACTGCGCCACCCATAACTCCCATAACTCTCATTATTCCCATTACTCCCACAAAACCGCTCACACCATCAGCTGATAGATTTCGCGGGTGTCGGCAGGGGTCAGGGGATAATATGCTCCGGCGGGGTTACCCTTGTTCTCGTGGAAACGGGTCACAAGCGTGTCCATGTCGGGATGTTCGATGCCGAGGTCGCACAGCGTCAGCGGCAGCTGAATCGAGCGGAAAAACGCCTTCAGCCGGGCCACCCCCTCAAGTGCCACGGCACGGTCGTCGCCGGCCAGGTCGACACCGAACACGCGGCGCGCGAACTGCGCTATCTTGCCCGGATTATGGTCGGCCATGAAGGTCATCCACGCCGGGAACACCACCGCCAGACCGGCCCCGTGGGTCACGCCATAGAGTGCCGACAGCTCATGCTCAAGGCCGTGCGAGGTCCAGTCCTCGCGGCGCCCGGTGCCGCAGATGCCGTTGTGTGCCAGCGTTCCGGCCCACATGATGTTTGCGCGGGCGTCGTAGTCGCGCGGATTGTCCATCACCTTCGGCGCCTCGGCGATAATGGCTTTCAGCACCCCCTCCGAAACACGGTCGGTGATCTCAACCCCCTGTGTATTCGTAAAATAGCGCTCCATGATATGCGCCATCATGTCGGCGATGCCGGCGGCGGTCTGTTCGGCCGGTAGCGTGTAGCACAGCTCGGGATCCATCACGGCGAACTTCGGCCTCAGCCAGTAGTCGGTGCGGATCGAGATCTTGCGGCGGTCGCTCAGACGGGTTATCACCGAATTTCCCGAACCCTCGCTGCCCGCGGCCGGTATG
>USKE01000328.1 GCA_900555165.1 uncultured Porphyromonadaceae bacterium
CTACTATGAGCTTGAAGAAGATTGCATCATAGCCCACACAGGCTATTTCGGCATGACACGAACTAAAGTCTATTTTGCCGAGATAAGCTCATTGTCACTGTCACAAGGATATATTTCCAGACTTATACATTCCTGTGCCGTATACATAGACACCGATGCAAAATCACTGCAAAATGCAGATATAATGCTCACCCTTACAAAAAAACGAGCCTTTGAGCTTTATCATTTTGCCACTGCCAAATGCAAAAACAAACCTAAATATGTCTACAACTCAAAGAAAAGCCTGCTCGTTATATTCTCTCTTATCTTTTCATCAACTCTGTCAGGCATGATAATCGTGCTGTCGGTATTCAACGGATTCACAAGGCTGTGCGAGGCAAAACTGTCGAAATTCGATCCGCCGGCCATGGTCGTGGCCGCCGAGGGGAAGGTCTTCGCCGGTGCCGACACCCTGGCCGCGCGTCTGGCGGCTCTGCCCGGTGTGAGGGGCGCCCTGCCTCAGCTTACCGAACAGGCATTCGCCATCGCCGGAAACAGCCAGATGCCGGTGACACTCACCGGTGTGGTCCAGGGGTGGGATACTCTTTCAGGCGTGGCCGACATAACCATCGACGGCGCTCCGCGTGTGCTGCAGCTGTCGCAGGGACTGAGTGCCGCACTGCTGTCGGTAGGCGCGGCCACCGGACTGCAGACCACCCCGAAATCGCCGTGGGCCGTAACCATATACGAACCTCGGCGCACGGGGCGTTACAACCCCGCCAACCCCGCAGGGGCCTTCGTTGCCGACACGATAGTCTGCCTCGGCGTGTTCCGCGTCGAACAGGAAGAATATGACCGCGACATGATTGTCGTTCCACTCGACGTATCGCGCCGCCTGCTTGAATACACCGGAGGCGAGGCCTCGGGCATAGCCGTGTGGGGGGATGCCGACGTCAGCGACGCCGCTCTGCTGGCTACCCTGCGCAGTGCCCTGGCCGGGCGCGCCGACCTGAAGGTGCTCGACCGGTTCGGGCAACAGCCCGACATATTCCGCATGATAGGCGTGGAGAAATGGATCACCTTCGCCATGCTGGTGTTCATACTGCTTGTGGCAGCGTTCAACATCGTCAGCACCCTCTCGATGATGGTGCTTGAGAAACAGCCCAACATGGGTGTGATGCGCGCCATGGGCGCCACAGACTCGCTGATAAGCCGCATATTCGCCAACCAGGGGTGGCTAATCACCCTGGCCGGAGGCCTCATCGGGCTGTGCGCCGGCACACTGCTGTCGCTGGGGCAGGAGCATTTCGGGTGGGTGAAACTCAATGCCATCGACCCCTCGATGCTCTCCATTACGGCTTACCCCGTGGCCACGCAGTGGGGCGACATTCTCACCGTCGCGGCCGTCACCGCAGGGGCCTCGGCGCTTATGGCTCTTGTGGGCGCCATGCTGCCGCGCAAACAGACACAGAAACCGACAAACCGATAAACTACAATACGATGAAAATAATCAACTTTGCCGACAGCCGGTCGCTCGTCAACCAGTACATGACCGAACTGCGCGACGTCACGGTGCAGAAAGACATGCTGCGTTTCCGCAGAAACCTCGAGCGCATAGGCGAGATCATGGCCTACGAGATCTCGCGCACGCTCGAATATACAAGTGTCGACATCGATACACCGCTGGCCCGCACCAAGAGCGACATCATAAGCTCACAGCTCGTGCTTGCCACGATATTCCGCGCGGGTGTGCCGTTCCATCAGGGTTTCCTGAACTTCTTCGACCACGCGCAGAACGCATTCGTGTCGGCTTACCGCAAATATAAGGAGAAAGAAAACTTCGATGTCTGCATCGAATACCTGGCCTCGCCGCGCCTCGACGGCAAGACCCTCATCCTCGCCGACCCGATGCTTGCCACCGGCGCCTCGATGGAGCTGAGCTACCGCGCCCTGCTCACCAAAGGGGAGCCCAAAGAGATACATGTTGCCTCGGTCATCGCGTCGCAGGTGGCCGTAGATTACATCGCCACCCATTTCCCCGCCGACAAGACCACCCTCTGG
>USKE01000329.1 GCA_900555165.1 uncultured Porphyromonadaceae bacterium
AAGCACAGCCAGCCGCTCGCGGCGCTGCTGCAGGGTCTTGCGTATGGCCGCCAGCTCGGCGAGGAGGCGCGCACGCTGACGCGGATTCTCGTCGGCATTGAGGCCGGTCACAGACACAACGTTCTCTATCCGCGAGATCTTCTCCATATCGTCAGAAATCAGCCGCACGAGCACCATAAGGCTGTCGCGGTCCTCGACAGCCGTGGCGAGCTCCTGTCGGGAGGCCTCCATCAGCGACTGCTGGCCGCTGTCAGTGCTGCCGCCGGCGCACGACAGAAGTGTCACGAGCCAGGCCGCAATTACGATGACCGGTAGATGTCTCATTTTCTGACGTAGACTGAAGTTGACGTTGTATCTGTCACAAAATTAATAAAGATTGCCGGGGTGTGCAAAAAATGTAAACAGACTGCACGAATCTGTAAACCGGCGTATCACCGCGCGGCTTGCACAGATTCCCCGTAAGCCGTAACTTTGCGATATGAAATCACTTGAGGCACGCACGTCACACATACTCGACATCGTGTTCTGTGTGGTGTTCATGCCGTTGCTCGTCTTTCTGGGCCCGGCACACCACTGGATGGGCGAATGGCCGGTGTTTTTCGCCATCGTGTGTCTGTATCTGTGCGGATGCTATTTCCTGATCAAACGGCTGAATGTGCCGCAGCTCATGCTCGACCGACGCTATGCGCTGATCGCCGGAGTGGCGGTGGGTCTCACTGTGTGCAACTACGCCCTCTCGTGGTATCCGCACCCGAAGATGGATTTCGTGATCCCCTCGATGAGCGAGTACCAGACGAGCGTGCGCAACTACAGCGTGTCGCTCAGCCTGTGGCTCATGTTCTTCGCCGTGATGTGCTATGCCCTCACCATCTCGTTCATAACCGAGCTTTACAGCCAGCTGCTGGTGCGCAAGGATATCGAGAACCAGCGCAACCGCGCCGAACTGGCCGTGTTCAAGGCGCAGATAAGCCCCCACTTCCTGTTCAACACGCTCAACAGCCTCTACAGCCTGGTGATCGGCACATCCCAGAAGGCCGAAGACGCCTTCATCAAGTTTACCGAACTGCTTAAATACACCTACGTGACGATCGGAAACGAAATGGTGCCCCTGCGCGACGAGATAACCTATATACGCAATTACATCGACCTGCAGACCATACGCCTGAACCGACATACACGCATCGACTGGAGCCACGACGTCGACAACCCCGCACTGAAGGTGCCCCCGATGATCTTCCTGACCTTCGTGGAGAACGCTTTCAAATACGGGGCCTCGACCTCACGCGACTGCGAGGTGCGCATTTCGCTCACCGCACGCCAGGGGGTGATCGGGTTCGAGACCTGCAACAGCATCATGAAACACCGCGACGAGTTCCGCACCGAAGTGCCGGTGGGTATCAGCAACTGCCGCGCACGTCTCGACGGACTTTTCCCGGGGCGTTACACCCTCTCGACCGGCGAGACCGACGGCCGTTTCATCGTAAAACTTACCATAAAGACCTGATAATTTTGAACAGTTACGGATATGGCAACCCCTTTGACCTGCATAGCAATCGACGATGAACCTCTGGCACTCGACGTGATCACGAAATTCTGCGAACGTCTGGGCGACATCACCGTCACCACATATTCTGACCCTTCCGAGGGACTCGACGCCATAATGCAGACGCGTCCCGACATTGCCTTCCTCGACATCGAGATGGAGAATGTGACCGGGCTCGACATCGCCGCCCGGCTCCCCCAGGGCACATGTTTCATCTTCACCACGGCCTACCTTGACTACGCACTGAAAGGTTTCGAGCTTGACGCCGTAGACTACCTTCACAAGCCCTTCGCCTACGACCGTTTCACCGCCGCCATCGACAAGGCGCGCCGGCGCCTGGGCCACAGCCGTGCCGACGAAATGTCACAGAGCATCACTGTAAAGCAGGAATACAACAACGTAAACATCCCCCTGGCCGACATACGTTTCATCGAGGCCATGGAGGGGTACTGCAAGATATTCCGCGAGTCCGGCGGCTGC
>USKE01000330.1 GCA_900555165.1 uncultured Porphyromonadaceae bacterium
ACCGCCACGGCTTCCCCCTTTCCCAGCCGCGAGTCCGAGCCGTCGGTGTTCGAGGCGGTGACCACCACATCGTAGTCGCCGACGCTCTCGGCGCGGAAGGTGTATTGCGGCTCGTCAGAGACAACGCGGCCGTTGACTTTCCACTCTACCGTGGTGGGTAGGGCGTCATAGTTGGCGATCTCGGGGTTGAACATGAACTCCGAGCCGAGGGCCAGGGTGAGGATGTCGTCGCCCAGCGGGAGTGAGATTGTCGGCACCGCCAGGTCTATGACGTCGACGCGCATCTGCTCTGTGGCCGAGCCGGCGTCGGTGGTGACCGTAAGGTCAAGGTAGTACGTGCCTGTCTCCTCCCAGGTGTGGGTGAACACCGGTGTGGTGGCCAGCATCACGCCATCGCAGACCCAGGCATAGTCGGCGCCGTCGACATTCAGGTAGGTCGGGGCGATGGTGAGCTCGCGGCCGGCCTTTACGGTATAGACTCCGGTGTCGCTGTCAAGTTCGATCACCGGTTTGGCGTCGGTGGTGATGACTTCGTCTTTGTTGCACGATGCGAGGGCCATGACAGCCACAAGGGCTGTCACGGTCATCATCAGTTGGTTGCAGGCACGTCTGAGTGACATATATTTATAGAGGTTTATTCGGTGAACCTTACTGCCACGTCGTCGTAGCAAAAGTATGCGGGCTGGCTGAAACCGTAGCCGTTGTCAGAGTCGCCCATGACGTTGAAGTTCACCTGGGTGACTTCGCCCAGCGGCGAGAGGTCCCATTTGGTCCAGTCCTGGATGGTGCCTCCGTTGCCGGCGATGAAGAACTCCACATGGCCGGTCTGGCGCGTTCCGTTGTAGCCGTAGGCCACGACTTTCACATAGCCCGAAGGCGACAGCGGGGCGGTGAGCGAGTTGCCGTTGAATATGCAGTTAGCCAGGTAAGTGCTCCACATTATATACATGTGGTCGATTACGCGGGCCTTGTTGTCGCCGAAGGTGATGCCGGGGAGCGAGCGCCCCTGTGTGTAGCTGGTGTCGTCGCGGTAGCCGAAATGCACGGCGAAGTTGGTGGCCGCCTGTGGCCGAGTAGACCGACAGCTGGTGCAGGTAGTCGCCGTTGCGCATGTTTGTCTCGATGTAGTTCGAGATGGGGTGTCCGCCTGACCAGAAGTGTCCGCTGAACTCGTGGCGCAGCTCGGTGTTGTTCTTGTCATACCAGACATATTCTTCTTCGCCCATGTAGTCGCCCGAGCTGAGGCCGTAGTACAGCAGGTCACCGCCATACTGCTCTGAGTCGATTAGGTCGCTCCACTTGGTGATGCGTTTTGTGAACGAGCTGCCGTAGACCAGGTTGTAGGGCGGGAACTTCACGTCGGCGTCCTCGAAGGTGAGCACGCGCAGCTCGTATTCGCCGGCCTCAACATCGATCTTCACGATGAGGCTCTTCGAGGCGGTCGACACCAGGTTGAACGCCACGGTGCCCGAGGTCTCGGCGTAAGTGTTGCCCAGGGCGGGGGCGGTTATGGTAACGGTACCTGCGGGGGCGTCATAAACGACCTTCCAACCGTCGGGCTTGGCAATGGAGAACTGGCTGATGTTCTCGGCCTGCACGGTGTAGGTGCGGCTCTCGTTGCGTGCGAACTGCTGTGGCCCCTCGGCATCGGCGATGGCGAACAGCGGGTTGGTCTCGTCGTATCGGGCCACCTTGAAACTTGTGCCGTCGCTGAGCACGAATGTGACGTATGCGGGATCGTCGGTGTTCACAAGCGAGAAGAGCGAGTCGCCGGTGGCACCGGTCGAGCCGTTCTGTCCCTGGGCTATCACGCCGGTCGACTCCCATGTCAGGCCGCCGTCGGTCGAGATTTCCCAGATTTTGGTGTCGGGGTTTATGCGCACCTGCGGGGCTATGGCGTCCTGGCCGGGGCGTCCGTCCTGTCCGGGGGTGCCGTCGGCACCATCCTTGCCGTCGTTGCCGGTGGCGCAGAGCGGGTGGCCGTCGACAATGATCCGCTCGCCGCCGTGGCCGACAC
>USKE01000331.1 GCA_900555165.1 uncultured Porphyromonadaceae bacterium
CCTCGGCCACGCTGTCGGGAACCTCAGCGGCGAGCGCCCCCGAGAATACCCAGGGGTGGAAACGGTCAAGCGATTCTTCTTTGCCTCGTTTAAGTTTCAGGTTCGTCATTTCAGTACAAAACGGTAAAGGTCATTGAAATTGGCATAGATCAGCAATGCGATCAGGAAGAGCATGCCGGCAGTCTGCGCGTATTCGAGGAATTTGTCTGAGGGCGCCTTGCCCGATATAATCTCCCAAAGCAGGAACATCACGTGGCCGCCGTCAAGCGCCGGAATGGGGATGATGTTCATGAAGGCGAGGATAATCGAAAGGAAAGCGGTGAGTTCCCAGAATGTACGCCAGTTCCAGCGCTCGGGGAACATGCTGCCGATTGCACCGAAACCGCCCACGCTCTGTGCACCCTCTTTGGTGAAGAGGTGCTTGAGCGAGCCTACGTATGTGACCAGGAAACTGGTGCCGTTCTTCACACCCACAGGTATGGCCTGGAACAGAGAATATTTGTTCACGCAGATCTCGAAGATTTCAGTGGGCGGTTTCAGCTCGAACCCGAGCTTGCCCGCGCCGTTGGGAACCGCCGTCACATGGATAGTGTCGGCGCCGCGCAGCAGTGTGATGTCGGTCTGGCGTCCGGCGTTTTCAAGCAGAGCCGGTGACAGTTCGGTGAAAGCCGGTGTGGGTTTGCCGTTGACGGCGATGATGCGGTCGTCAGTCTCGAGTCCCGCCTCTGCGGCAGGTTCGCCGGGCATGACACGTTTCACGTATGCAGGCACACGCAGGGCCATGAAACCTTTTTCAGATACTTTGGTCACGGCCTGCGGGGGGAGGTCAATCACCACGGTATCCTTATATCCCTGACCACGCACCACAGTCACGGTCTTGCCGTCAAGGATATGGTACAGCGCCATCATGTCGTTGCTGTCAAGAGGCCTGCCGTCAGAAGCGATGATTATGTCGCCGTTGCGGAAACCCATCTCCTGCGCCTGTTCGGTGAAGTCATACCCCTCGGTGGCGTTCTGTATGGGGATATATTTCTCGCCCCAGTACCATGCTATTCCGGCATAGATTATTATGGCGAGGATGAAATTGTTTATGACACCGCCTGTCATGACGAAAAGGCGTTGCCATGCCGGTTTGACACGGAACTCGTCGGCTTTGGGGGGGAGAGCCATCTGCTCCTTGTCCATCGACTCATCTATCATGCCGGCGATCTTTACATAGCCGCCCAGAGGCAGCCATCCTATGCCGTAGACGGTCTTGCGCCAGCCCGACATCTTCGCGTCGCCGCTGCGGTCGCGGCCAACACGGAACGATGCCAGCTGATGCTCCTCCTCCCGGTCGGTGTCGTTGCCGTCGGCATCTTTTTTCTTCTTCGACCAGGTGCCCAGACGCAGTGTGCCCTTGGCGGGGTCATACTGCACGAGCGAGAACCAGGGGTTGAAGAACAGATAGAATTTCTCGACACGTATCTTGAAAAGACGTGCCCAGAAATAGTGTCCGAGCTCATGGATGGTCACAAGCAGTGACAGGGCAGCCACGAGCTGCAAGGCTTTTATCCAGAATGTTTCCAAATTTTTCTGTTGCTATTGATTTGTATAAAAACGGGGTCAGACGCCGACTGCCACGAGATCCGCGGCAATGCGGCGTGCCTGCGCGTTTGACTCCACATAGTCGTCAAAACCGGGAGCGGCGATAAATTCGGCACGTTCCACAGTCTCGCGGATAAGCGGATATATCTTCACGAACGGGAGGTTCCCGGCAAGGAACGCAGCCACGGCAATCTCGTTGGCGGCATTTATGACACATGCCGTGTTGCCGCCGCGCTCAAGGGCATAGTGCCCCAGCGTAAGGCCGGGGAAACGCCCGGTATCGGGTCGCTCGAACGTAAGCGTGGCCAGGCGATCGAATGTAAGGGGCGACTCGGGGGTGGCGAGGCGGTTGCCGGCGCCGAGCGCCAGACGTATCGGCATGCGCCTGTCGGGCATGCCGGGCTGGGCCTTTACTGCGCCGGC
>USKE01000332.1 GCA_900555165.1 uncultured Porphyromonadaceae bacterium
CGGTCGGCCACCCCGGGAGCGTATTTCCCGGGGTAGCCGCCGATGTGGCGCAGCATTACCTTAAGCCCCTCGGTCTCGAATATGTCCACCTCGGGGAATGACCGGCGCACTACCCCCGAGTCGATGTTGCCGCAGACAGCGCGCACCACGGGGCACACGCCGCGCAGGCGCTCGATGATGTCGATGCATCCGATGTCGCCGGCGTGCCATATCTCGTCGCACTGCGCGAAATGCGTGGCGTATCGGTCATCCCAGTGTGAGTGGGTGTCGGAGAGTATGCCGATCAGTTTCATAAGGGGGAGGTGGTCAGAAGTTCTGGAGAATCATTACCTGGCGCGGGGCGAAGGTCATCTCGGGCCGGATGGTCACGGTCTCGCCCGACACTATGTCTTTGAGCGTGGTGCCGTAAGGGAGAATCTCTTCGGTGCGCTCCATGGTCACGGTCAGCGGGGTGTCATTGCCGTTGAGCAGCACGGTCACCTCCTTGTCGCCCAGCGTGCGGCGGTAAGCGTAGATGCCGTTCTGGGGCATGAAGTGTTTCAGCCGGCCTTTGGCGATGACCTCGTTTGCGTCGCCGCGGCGCCAGTTGAGCAGTCGGCTCAGGTAGTTCCAGGCGTCGTTCTGCACGTCGGTGCGTCCGGCGGGGGTGAAGGCGTCGGTGGTGTCACCCTCGAAACCGCCCGGCATGTCGCGGCGCACAAAGCCGTCAGAACCCTCTTTCGAACCGTTCATCAGCAGTTCGGTGCCGTAATAGAGCTGGGGTATGCCGCGTGAGGTGAGCAGGAATGCGATGGCCTGTTTCCATGACCCGAGGGCCGCGGTGTCGGCGGGCATCTCGGCCAGGAAACGGTCGGTGTCGTGGTTGTCGAGGAATGTGAGGATTTTCTGCGGGTCCGGATAGAGGAAATCGAGCGCCAGATGGTCATAAACCTTGTTCAGACCGTTCCAGGGGTCGGTCTGTTTGTTGAATGCCTCGCGTCCGTTTATGGTGTAGAAGAAGTCCATCACCGTGGGGAGGTTGGTCTCCTCGGGGTTGATGCGGTTGCCGCGCTGCCAGAACGCCGGGCCTGCCTCGTTGGCATACCAGCATTCGCCCACGATGTTGAAGTTGGGGTATTCGGTCATGACGTCGCGAGCCCAGCCGGCCATGCCGCGCATGTCGGCGTATGGGTAGGTGTCCATGCGTATGCCGTTTATGCCCGACGACTCCACCCACCATATCGAGTTCTGGGTGAGGTATTTCATCACATGGGGGTTGCGCTGGTTCAGGTCGGGCATGTCGGGCACGAACCAGCCGTTTACGGTGTGGTCGAGGTCGTAGTCAGACACGTACGGGTCATGCACCGTCGAGAGGCGGAAGTTCGTGAGGTTGTCGCCCGCGGGGTGGTTGTACCAGTCGGGCGAGGGCATGTCTTTCATCCAGGGGTGGTTTGAGCCCGAGTGGTTGAAGATCATGTCCATCACCACCTTTATGCCGCGTTTGTGGGCCTCGTCGATGAGGCGCTGCCACTCGGCGTTGGTGCCGAAACGTGGGTCGATGCGGTAATAGTCAGTTGTGGCGTAGCCGTGGTATGAGCCGCCGGGCATGTCGTTTTCAAGCACCGGGCACACCCAGATGGCTGTCACGCCGAGCGAGTCGATGTAGTCGAGCCGGTCGATGATGCCGGCGATGTTGCCGCCGTGGCGTCCGTTGGGATTGGAGCGGTCGGGGCGCACGGGGTATTCGAGCGAGGCGTAAGCCCCCTGTTCGTCATCCATCTTCCCGGCGGCGAAACGGTCGGGCATGATGAGATAAAGCACGTCAGAGGCGTCGAAACCCACATGGTCCGAGCCTTTCCCCTGCCGGGCCTTGAGCGAGTAGGGTACCTTCTCGCGGCGTTTCCCCTCGGTGAAGTTCAGGGTCATGTCGCCCGGTTTTGTGTCGGGGGCGATAGTCAGGTAGAGAAGTTTGTAGTTCGGCGAGCCGGGGTTGACGGTCTCGACGATGTTCACGCCGGGATAGTCGACAG